>JBKEBR010000486.1:0-4259 GCA_047973285.1 Oscillospiraceae bacterium
CATCATCGGGAGCAAGTAGGAAAGGATACCGAGCAAAGCGTGGAGATTTACTTTAAGATGATTGGGCAGGTGCAAATCCCACAGATGAAAGCCGAGGAAAGAGAGATGTACCTGAAATCATTCGGACGCATGAAAAAGACCGGATAGCACGATGCCAATCCGATCAGTCCATAAAAAAAGAATAACCACAGGAAGCTATGCCCCTTATGGTTATTCGTTTTGGTGCGGATGACAGGACTTGAACCTGCACGTCGTAAACACCAGATCCTAAGTCTGGCGCGTCTGCCAATTTCGCCACATCCGCAAAAATATTGTGCCCACGCCGGGAGGTTTAACCCCGCCGGTTTAAATGGACGATTGTTATTATAACAAAAAGCGGAAAAAGCGTCAATCAAACTTCTTTTTGCCGCCTCCCGCCAAAACACCAGAGAGGCGCCGTGTGGCACCTTTTCGCTTTTCCCCCAAAAATATATACCCGGCGGCGGCTTTCATTGTACCCGCGCAAGGCCCGGCGGGTCTTGCCTTTTGGCAAAGGGGCGGCAATTTTTTGCCGCCCCTTTGCTTTTTGTTGGCAGAACCACCGGCTTTGCCGGTGGGGGGGTGCTTTCGCTTTGCCCAAGTTCCTTGACCTTGTGTTAACAAGTTGGCTGTCGAATAACGCAAAACCGAAATAGACCATGTTTGTCGTTGTAACGGCGGTGGGGCATGAGATGCAAGAGGAATGATATTTTCAGTGCGCCCTCGGGCGCCCGCCGGTACCATCACCTTCCAGGCGCTGTGCAAGCCACCCGCTGAGCGGGTGGCCATAACTTCACAGCCCTGCCTGCAAAACGGAAAGCGCCTGTTGTATCCATGGGCAAGGCGGCAGCGCCCCTGCTTCCCTTTTGTTTCGTTTTTTCTGCCCTGTACCGTTTTATTTGCACCTTGCCATGTTTGCTAATTTTACATTTAAACTCGTTGTTTTATTCACATTTACCCCTTAAATATGGTACAATGTGAGATAAGCAGAGGAGGGTTGCAGTGGAAATTTATTATAACAAGCTGCTTGGCAGTATTTCAATGGCCCTGGATGCGGTGGAAACCGAATTGCTTGGCACCACCACCAACCATGGCCGCCGCATTGCGCTGCTTTCCATGGCAATGGGCAAGCACCTGCATTTGGAAAAAGGAGAATTCGAAGCCCTTGCCTCGTATGCCCTGCTGCACGACAATGCCATTGCCGAATTTATAAAGGCGGAGCTTTCCGAAAACGGCAGCACCGAAAATTTTAAACGGCATTGCGTTATCGGGGAAAAAAACGTGCACTCTTTGCCATTGAAACAGCACTTCGACCATTTTGTGCTGTACCACCACGAGCGCGCCGACGGCCGCGGCCCTTTCGGGAAAAAAGAGGGAGAAATTCCTTTGGGGGCCGCCATAATTGCCGCCGCCGACATAATCGACAGCGAATTTCGCCGCAACCTGCTCACCTCCCGCAACCTGCCCGTTCTGCGCAGGCAAATTGAAGACGGCATTCATGTTCAGTTCACCAAAGAGGCGGGGGAAGCCCTGCTTGCTGTAATGGACACCCGCATGCTGGAGCGCCTGCAGGATGACGCCGTGCAGCAGGCCTTTGACGAAGCCATGCCCGCGTGGGTTTTGGACATGGGCGACACCGGCGCCATACAGCTGGCCGGCCTTATTGCCCGCATCATCGACTACAAGTCTCATTTCACCTGGAAGCACTCGGTGCAAATTGCCAACAGGGCCTGGTGGATGGGCGGCTACTACGAGTATTCCAACGAAAAACGAACCCAGGTATACCTGGCCGCCGCCTTACACGATATTGGCAAGCTGAAAACACCGCTTTCCGTGCTGGAAAAGCGCGGCAGCCTAGACCCAAAAGAGTACGAAATTATTAAAAAGCATGGTTGGTGGACCTATGAAAAGCTGAAGGATGTGCCCGGCCTGGAGGAGATTTGCCAGTGGGCCTCCAACCACCACGAAAAGCTGGACGGCAGCGGCTACCCCTTTGGCAAAACCAGCGGCGAGATGGATTTTGTCTCCCGCTTAATGGCCTGCATTGACATTTACCAGGCGGTAAGCGAAGAACGCCCCTACCACCCGCCCCGCGGCCATGAAGACACCATGAAGGTTTTGTACGGCATGGGCCACCGCGGGTATATCGACCTTTCCATTGTAGAAGACCTGGACAGGGAAATGGCCAAGCTGCCAAACGGGGACGCGCCTCCCCCGCCCGGCGCTTTATAGCGCCCTGCCGCTTTATTGCTTTAGCAAAACTCCCGCCTGCATTTTTTGCAGGCGGGAGTTTTGCGCTACTATCTTCTTTTTGTTCGGCGCCAAAGCATCTATTCCGCGGCGGTGCCCGTGCCAAAGGCGCGCTGGGCGGCCATAAGCACCCCCGCCCGCCCGGCGGCAAAGTTCAGCCCGCCCTGCATATAGGCCGTATAGGGCGGCTGCATGGGGGCGTCGCAGGAAAGCTCTATGCTGCTGCCCAGCGTAAAGGCCCCGGCGGCCATAATAATGTCGCAGTTGTAGCCGGGCATGGGCCAGGGCTCGGGGGTAACAAAGCTGTCCACCGGGCTGGCGCTTTGCACCCCGGCGCACAGGGCCACCAGCTTTTCGGGGCTGCCGGTTACAATGCTGGTAATAATGTCGTTGCGGGGGGCCTGCCACGCCGGGGCCACCTCGCAGCCCAGCTCTTCAAACAGGGCGCTGGCGTACACGCTGGTTTTCAAGGCCTGGGCGGTAACCCCCGGGGCAAAGTACAGCCCCAGATACAATTGGCGCAGCATATCGCCGGTGCAGCCAATTTCGCCCCCCACGCCGGGGGCGGTAAGGCGGCAGGCACATTTTTCCACCAAATCGGCCCGGCCGGCAATATAGCCGCCGGTGGGGGCAATGCCGCCGCCGGGGTTTTTAATCAGCGAGCCCACAATTACATCGGTCCCGCACTGGGTTGGCTCGCGGGTTTGGGTAAATTCCCCATAGCAGTTGTCTACCACCACCACAATTTCGGGGTTTGCGGCCTTGGCCGCTTGGCTGGCCGCCTGTATCTGCGCAAGGGTTAGGGCCGGGCGGGCGGCATAGCCGCGGCTGCGCTGCAAATACAGCATGCTGCATTCCGGCGCAAGGGCGGCAATGCCCGCAAGGTCGGGGCCGCCTGGGGTAAGCTCCAGCTGGCGGTAGCCAACGCCAAACTCCGCAAGGCTGCCCTGCCCCTTTGCGCTGCCCTCTATGCCCAAAACCCCAATAAGGGTGTCGTAAGGGCGGCCGGTGGCGCACAGCATTGTGTTGCCGGGGCGCAGCAGGCCAAACAAAGCCACCGCAAGGGCATGGGTGCCGCTCATAAAATTATGGCGGAAAAGGGCCGCCTCGCTGCCGGTTAGCCTGGCAAAAACCTGCTCCAGCTTGGCGCGGCCCACATCATCGTACCCGTAGCCGGTGCTGCCCATAAGGTGGTTGGCGGCCACCCGGCAATCGGTAAAGGCACGCAGCATTTTGTACTGGTTGTCCTCCATCACGGCGTCTATTTCCGCAAAGCGGGGGGCTATTTTTTTCATTACCAGCTCATCTTTGGCCTGCAGGGCAGGGCTTACCGCAAAAAAATCCTGTATCATTGGTTTCTCTCTTCTTGTATGCATTCTATTATATGGCCCTGCCGGGCAAACCCAAGCCGCTGGTAAAAGGGCACAAGGGCGGGCTTGCAGGTAAGCCACACCAGCCTGCCGCCGCAGCGGCTTGCCAAATGGGCCACCAGCGCCCCGGCAATGCCCCGGCCCCGCCATTCCGGTAGGGTTTGCACCGCCGTTATGTAGGCCCCCTGGGGCTGCAGGCTGTACACCCCCGCCGTGGCCACATACCGCCCTTTTGCGGCGGCGCACACAATGTGCTCAAGGCCCCTTGCGCGGCGCAGGCAGGCGTCGGCATAATAGCCGCCGGTGTCCGGCAGGGGCAGCACCTCATCTTCAAAGGCAAGCTGCCACAGGCTGGGCTCTTCCTCCAGCAACACCCCCGCGGGCAGCCGCCCGGCTGCCGGCGCACCCGTTTGCCGGTACACCATGCGAACCTGCGGCCCTTGCTCAAAGCCGGGGGGCAGGGTTTTTTCGCTTTTAAAATTTTCCACCCAGGTAAAGCGAAAAAAAGCGGCCAGCTCTTCGGGGTCTGCACGGCCGCACAGCAGCGCATTGCCCCCTTGCAGCATTAGCACACCGGTGTTGTTTGCCAAATAAAACCCGCACAGCTGCGCATGGTTTTGG
>JBKEBR010000487.1:0-3877 GCA_047973285.1 Oscillospiraceae bacterium
ACAGCGGTTTCAAAGTACGACAGCACCCGGCAAAGCGACTATGGCATTGTGCTTAGGGTACACGAGCTGGCGGAAAAATACAATGCCACCATGACACAGGTTGCGCTTGCCTGGCAGTTTGCCAAAGGGGTAACCGCCCCCATCCATTTCGCTTATAGTCAAGACACAGCGAAACCATTGGTGTATTCAGCTTTTTGTTGAAAGAGCCGGTTGTTCTCCATTGGGTATTTTCAAAAATTGATTGGTTGTTTTTTGGCTAGGACGCAACCTGCTGCGATGCGGAAGTTTCCCGCTTCCAGCGCTTGTAGTGCATGGCAAAAAGAATAACCGACAAAATGGCAGCCATTGCACACCTTAAAGGCATGTTAAGCCAAAGTCCGTCTAAACCAAAAGGACTAAGAACAGCCAAGAATAAAAGCGGGAAAACAAACGCCATTGAAATTGAAATTACTGTTGCGTAGCTGGCCTTTCCAATGGCAGACAGATAGCTTTGTATTGCAAGTGAAATCCAGCGAGTCAGGTAAGAAAAAGCAAATAAGGAGAGGGCATGTACGGCCATGTCAATAACTGCCGTATCTTCTGCTTTGATAAAAATCCCGACAATCGGTTCTTTAAAAAGGAACATGACAATTGTCATTAGCACAGACAAAACCCCGCAAATACTGAAACACCTGCGCTCAATAGCCCAAATTCGGCTGTAATTTTTTGCGCCGTAATTGTACCCCACCGCAGGCTGCAAAGAATCACAAAGCCCGTAAAGAATGGGCAGTATAAATCCGTCGGCATACATTAGCACACCATAAACCGATACCGCAATGGCGCCGCCCAAGCGCAGCAGAACCACGTTGATGATCAGCGAGGTAACTTGCCCGGATATATTGTTGAGAAACCCCGGTGCGCCATTGGTAAAAATGCTTTTCAGCATTGTTCTGTTCAGGCGAGGTTTTGTGAATTGAAGCTGCAATTTCCCCCGAAGAAAAGGAACCAGAGCAAGGAGGACGCAGATAACCATGCCGATGCAGGTGGAAAGAGACGCGCCTTCGATTCCCATATGAAACACCAATAAAAACAAGAGCTCCAGCCCGGCGCTGAATACCGATAGAAGGATGTTCAAAACCATGCTGTAACGAACTTTGCCACAAATACGCAGGTAATTATCCATGGCAAACATAATGGTGGTAAACGGGGAGCAAAGGGCGTATATACGCAGGTACAGCGCCGACATGGCAACAATTTCCTCATTGGCACCCATTATTCGCACAAGGTTGTCAGCGAAAATAAAAATAGGTGTGCCCAGAGCAGCGCCAAGTACAACAATTAACAAACAAGCGCTGGAAAAAATGTTGCTTGCCGCTTTTTCATCTTTTTCGCCAAGTTTTATGGCAATTGGTACCGATGACCCAACGCCCACTAAGTCTGCAATAGCAAAATTGATAATAACAAGGGGCATAACAAGGTTTACTGCGGCAAATGCGGTGGCGCCCAACACTCTGCCAACAATTGCCCCGTCAATTATTTGATAAAGAGCCGATACAAGCATGCTGATGACGCCGGGAATGGCAACAATGCCGAACAGTTTACCCGGAGATGTCTTTTCGTACAGAACCTTATAATCCATAGTAGTTTAAATCCTTTTATTCGCCGCCGGCCAACGGCAACATTGCTTTAAGCAACTGTGCCATTGGCGTAGCAATATTTTTAATTGTGGTGTTTGATGTATTAATGCAAAGGGTATAATTTTCCTTCTGCCCCCATTTTTCACCTGTAAAAAAATTATGATATTTTGCTCTTTGCTTATCTACTTCCAGAAGCTGAGCTTTTATTTGGGAATCAGAAAGGCGTTCACTTTTGGGGGCCCTTTCCCGGCAGCGCCGCAGGCGGGAGTTTGTATCAGCATACACAAAAATTTTTAAAGGGCTGTAATTTCTAAGAATATAGTCGGAGCAACGGCCAATAATCACGCAATCGCTTTTCAAAGCCAATTCTTTGATGATGTTGCTTTGTTCAGCATAAATTTTTACGCCGTGCTCAAATTGCAGGGTAAAAGCCGAAGTTAACGTTTGCCCAATAGTAATGGGGTAGGCAACAGGCCTGCGTTCTGCCATGCCGCTCACGTATTCTTCTGCCAGGCCACTTCTTTCCGAAATTGCAGCGATAATTTCATGATCATAATAGGCAATTTCTAAAATTTCCGCCAAGCGTTTTCCAAGCTCTCTTCCACCGCTCCCAAATTCCCGGCTAATTGTAATAACCTTATTCAAGTTAATCCTCTCCTTTTGAACTGTTCAAATAAAAATACCGGATAAGAATCTGAGCGCACTCAGCATCTTATCCGGTAAAACCATTGCGACGGATTACCCTCCGATGAACATATTTTATTTTTGAAGGTACTGCTCCATTTCCTTTTGCAGCAGCTCCAAGTATTTTTGGTTTGCGTCAATCAAAACGATATGCTCCGTTTCACTCAACTGTTCAAAAGCAATCTGCTCCGCCTCAAAAACAATCGCTATGTTTTTTTGAGCAAATATGGTTCCTTTCTCTGTAAGGGTAATATATTTGCCGCGCTTATCAGTTTCAGAAGCAGTTAAAGCAACATAGCCATTTTTTTCAAGCCATTTCATCGCAGAATTAATAGTTTGTTTGCTTATGCTCCATTGGTCTCCAACTTCTTTTTGTGTACAACTTCTTTTAGCTTCGTATAAAGCGTACATAAGCCAAAAAGCACTTTCGGAAAGGCCGCTTTTTTTTGCATAAGCGCTATAAACTGCATCCGTCTCTTTAAGAATTGAGTTTAGCTTCTGGAAATACTGCCGTACATTTTTCGTAATAATGTGCTCCCCTTTTCATTTTAGTCTGATTTCGTACTATATAAGTATAGCCATTTGAATTTTGCTTGTCAACTTTTACATTAAAATGCCTTTGCACAACACAAAAAGCAGTTGTCAAAATGGAAAAATTTGGGTTCAATGGTTATTCAAGTTGAAAGGCGATATATAAACCTTGTGAAGCTTAAAGCAAAAAGAGGGCTTAATAAGAGGCATCAATAAGGTATCCACCATCAAAACAATTGCAACATTTAAAGGTGCTGCAAGTTACTCTATTTGAAATAGCTGGTCAACCCCCAAAATGGTTCATAAAAATAGAGTGATAAAAAGCAAGCATATTTAATGGTTTGCGGGGCTGGCGGCCTGAATCCAATTGAACTATGAGGATGAACTGTATTGTAAAGGTTGCCCCATTGTCTGGTGAAAATTTCAGCGGCAAGCATGGAACCCAAAAGCTCACCATTCAGCAATTCATCCCGCATACAAGCACTGAAACTTTCGCAGTACCCATGGGTATGCTGCGCGCCCCAAGGGCTACCCGGCTCAATGTAGGCTGTTAAAACACCAAGCTATTTCTACTCGGCTTTGCCCTTGCGTACACAAGGCCGATTTTTGAACGAAAAAGCAGACGGCTTTGCACCGGGGATATCCCCTGCAAAACCATCTGCCTGTTTTCCCGTTCTATTGGTGGGAATAAATAAGAGCGGTATTTTTACTGTCTGGATAAATCCTGTAGCTGTACAGGGCAATTTTCTTTACCCTGCGGGTTTGCGCTGTTGAGGTTGTTAAAGCGGCACAGGGCGCAAAGCGTGCCCGGGCTGATGACATGCTCTATTGCGCAGGCGTCTGTATGGGCATCTTCCGCATAAATTCCCAACACACTTATTAAAAAATGCCGTATAATTGCAAGCTTGCCCAGCAGTAAAACCGCTTGATACTCTCCCATAGCCGTAAGAAAAACCCGCCGCCGCTCATCCCTATATACCATTCCACTATTTTGCAAACTTCTTACGGCAATGCAGGCGCTGGCTTTTGTAACATTCATTTTTTAG
>JBKEBR010000488.1:0-3005 GCA_047973285.1 Oscillospiraceae bacterium
ACACAAAATTCGGCAGGTGGTGGGGTTGGCGCTTTTGGCTTGATAACCAGGAGGAAATAATAATGCCACTGTGGGATTTAAATACGGGGAACGTTTGGTCGGAGTTGGGGGCGATACAGCATGATTTCAATTCCGGTGGGGTTGGCAGCCTGCTGCAAACCATTTGGGATGTTAATTCTGCTTGGGTTTCCTCTGTCGTGTGGACAGCGGAAACGGACATATATCCCGGTATGGGCGGCAGCGCCACCCTCCCGGACTACGGAGACCAAGGCGCTGATGGAGATTTTTATGCCATATTAAGCACTGATGGCGGGAATAAAAGCACAAAAATTCAGTACAAAGCGGTTGACCTCACACCTTACAAAACCCTGCGCATAAGATGCTATCTTATGGCAAATGGTTATAGGCTGATGAGCTCGGGCGTCGTTATTCACAATTCCATGACTTATCCCGGCTCCATGGTTGGTTACGGCACCACATACACCAGAAGGCACAAAGTGGTAACATCAAATTTTTCTGGTGTCGAAACCGTGGCATTTAATGATTGGTGGGAAGTAGATGTATCTGCTTTATCTGGCGTGTATTATGTTATGGTTATGTGTTATAGCGAAGCGGGGCTGCAACACAATGGCGAAGCCCGTATATACAATATTATAGGAACTTATTAGGAGGATTTGAAAATGACAAAGGTAAAACTTGGCAAGAAAGAATGGGACATTTTGAATGTCCAAAGAAGTAGTGGGCTGGTGAGCGGTATCCATCGCGATTTGCTCATACTCCACATCCCGATGTCTGTGATTTCATTCGACGAACTGTTCAAAATGGTACAAGATAAAACAATTACCAAGGCGATAACAACCACCCGCACCGACCCGAACGACCCGGAAGCGCCCGTGTCAACTGTTGCTTTTGAAAATTATACGGTTAATGCGGAACCCATCATATCGGTTCAAGAAGCCACCAGCATGGAGACGGGAGAGGTCGCCCAAGTGTATGTTGTAATACTTGGCAAGCTAACCCTTGTTGAACAGCAAAACGAAGCCATTTTGGCTTACTTTGCGGCCCAAGGTATTAAATTGCCGGGGTAAAAAATAATAAAAGCTAGTATTCCGCAGCCGCAAGGCTGCTTTTTTAATGCAAAAAAGGATGGTGTGTTATGGATAAAAAAGAAATTGTAACAAGCCCGGAAAATGACGCGGAATTGTCAAATGGGAAAGGCACAGGTGAAGAAAATGAGCAATAGCGCACTTGTAAGCTATACCCGCATAAGCCCCAACAGCAGCAACCCCCGCAATAAACCCATTACCAAAATAACCCCGCACCACATGGCCGGGAACCTTACCTTGCAGCAGTTTGGCAATATTGTGGCGCAATCTTCCCGGCAAATGTCTGCAAACTATGCCATAGATTCAGCGGGCGGCGTCGGCCTATTCTGCGACGAAAAAAACCGCAGCTGGTGTTCTTCTAGCCCGGCCAACGATAATATGGCAATCACCATTGAGGTTGCCAACGATGGCGGCGCGCCCGATTGGCATGTAAGCGATGCAGCCATTGCGGCCCTTGTAAATTTATGCGTGGATATATGCCAGCGCAACGGAATTGCTGCCTTAAATTTTACTGGCAACGCAAGCGGAAACCTTACCCAGCACAATTATTTTGCCTCCACCGCTTGCCCTGGGCCGTACCTTAAAAGCAAATTCCCCTATATTGCCGCAGAGGTCAATAAACGGTTAAGCGGGGCAACGGACCCGGCAGAACCCCAAAAAGAAGGAGTGGAAAAAGTGAATATCTTTAAAATCACGGCAACGGGCAAAAAGAATGTACAGGGTTTTGGTACTCCAAACGTTGATGATGTCGTGAAAAACAACCTGCCGGACGGCACCTATTTGGTGTACAAAACCCAAACATTGACAAACAACGATGGCGGCAATACCGGGATAACCGGGGCACAAATACGCCTTGCCGATGGCAGCAAAATATGGGCGGCTGCGCTTGATGGTGGCTATACCGCTATTACCCAGGTGGATGTAGCCGACGCAGAAAGCCTGCTGGGGTGGTATGCTGCCGGGGCCGGGGCAGATACCGCCGAACTTGAAAAGCAGCTGGCCGCAGCCAACAGCGCCGCCGATGCGGCCCGAAAAAATGCCGAGCAGGCCCAAGCGGCCCAGCAAACCGCCGAAGAACTGGCCGGGGCCGCAGCTGCGGCAATTGCAAAAATAAAGGAGGTTGCAAGCAAATGGAACAAATAAAAAAAATATGGCCAACCATTAAAGCATATATCATTGCGGCGCTGGGCGGGGCCACCACCGGCGTGCCGCAGGCTGAATATGACGAAATGAAAGCGACTGCCGAAAAGAACGCCGCCGCCGTGGCAACCGCTGTGCAGGCCACCGCCGACGCCAAAGCGGCCCTTTCCGACACACAGGCCCAGCTGGCCACAGCGCAAGCCGAATTGGCGGCGGCATTGGCCGGGCAGAACAACGCCGAATTAAGCGCAGCGCTGGCCGCTGCACAAAAAGAAAAGGCCGACCTGAAGGCCGACATGCAAACAATTGAGGAGGTGAAAATATAATGGAAACATCCAACACTGTGTTTTTAACCGTTAAAGCGGCAATTGTAACCGCCGCAGCAGGCTTTACGGCGGCTTTTGGTTGGCTGGGCTGGCTGGTGCTTGCGTGGGTGCTGTGCATGGCTATTGATTGGATAACCGGCAGTCTGTCCGCTGCCAAGGGCGGCGAATGGAATAGCAAGCGGGCCCGCGAAGGTGCATTCCACAAGGCGGGCATGATTGCCGTTGTGCTTGTGGCCGCCTTAGCCGATTTTGTTATTACGGTTGTAATAGACTTTTTGCCGGTTACTCTGCCGTTTGCTTTTACGGGCTTTATTTTGCCGCTGGTGCTGGTATGGCTCATAGTAACCGAGTTGGGCAGCATTCTGGAAAACGCCGTAACCATGGGCGCACCGTGCCCGGACTTTCTGAAAAAGATTTTAAAAATTGTTTCGGC
>JBKEBR010000489.1:0-2720 GCA_047973285.1 Oscillospiraceae bacterium
CAAGACAGAGGAGTATTGTCTGGTGGTTACAATTTCCAGCATATTCTGAAAACCCTTCCGCCCCGCGGGCAGGCATTTGCAAAGCACACAATGCCTTTTGCCACCGCGGCAATTTATTTCAAAGAATTTGTTTGTTCCATTTTTTACCCTTCAACTAAATACATATTTATTTTACCATATAACAACCGCAATGAAAAGCATTCCCTGCAATGTATGCGCCTCTTTTTTGGGCCTGTTGCGCTTGCCGGCGGCGCGCGCTGGCAAAGCTGACCACTTGCACCCACCCATACCGGCGGGCCTCGGCACAGCGCGGCACAAAAACCGTGGCAGCGCATTGCCTTGCCGGGCCCCCACCCCAATTCCGCAAAAGAAAGAAGAGGCTTTGCCCCGGGGCAAAGCCTCTTCTTTCTTTTGTTAAAATGCACTGGCCGCTGCCCGCGCAGTGGCTGCCTGTTTTAGCACCAATTCCCAGGCAAACCAACCTGTGGCGGCACAATTACGCCCGCTTTGGCGCCAATGCACAGCGGCTATTCTTCCCGGGCTCTCTTTTTTCTGTTTGCAAACACCTTATTTTCCGACACAAACAGCCCGGCCAGCGTAAGCACAACCCCCACTATGGCAATGCCTGTAATTTTTTCTCCCAATACAATGGCAGAGGTTACCACCGTAATAACCGGCACCATGTAAATATAAACGCTGGTTTTTACGGCCCCCAATATGGTAACCGCCGAGTTCCAGGTTACAAAGCACAGCGCCGAGGCCCCCAGCCCCAAAAACAGAAGGTTGAACAAATTCACCGGCTGCGCCAACAGGCCCATATTGGGCTTGAAGCCGAACAAAAAGAGGGCAGGAACCATAAACACCAGCCCATAAAAAAAGATTCTGCGCGTGCTTTGAATGGTGTTATACTGAAACCCGCTGATTTTTTTGGTTAAAACCGAGTATGCCGCCCACACAATGGCGGCCAAAATAGCCAATATATCTCCCAGCGGGTTCAATTTAAGGTTGCTGCTTCCGTTAAAGCTAATAAGAAAAATACCGGCAACAGCAATGGCAAAGCCCACAAAAAATTGCGCGCCCAGCTTTTCGCCAGCCAAAAACAAATGGGCAAAAATGGCGGTAAAAAACGGCGCTATGGAAATAATAACCCCCACATTCGAGGCAAGCGTGTAGGTAAGGGCAATGTTTTCAAGCAAATAATACAGGGTAACCCCGCACAGCCCGGCGGCGGCAAAATACAGCTCCTGCTTTTTTTCTTTCAATATTAGCCTGCGGGGGTACACAAGCAGCAGCACCACAAAGCCCAGCACAAACCGCAAAAACAATATTTCTATTGGCGAAAAAGCCTTCAGCAGTATTTTGGTGGAAATAAAGGTGGTACCCCAAATAAAAACCGTAATAAAGGCAAACAGGTGCCCGGTAAAATTCTTTTTGCTTTTCATAAACTTCCCTTCTTCTGCAAAGGCTTTTGCGCGGGGGCTGCCCAAAAAACATTGCGGTACTGTTTGGGGGTTAACCCTATAAATTTTTTAAAAAAGTTGGAAAAATGGCTTTGGTCGGCAAAGCCGGTGTGAAAAGCCACGTCCAGCGGCGGCATTCCCTGCTCCAGCAGTTTTTTGGCATTGCTTATCCGTATGGTTTCCAAAAAGCTGTAGGGCGAAATTCCCTTTTGCTTTGTAAACGCCCGCAGCAGGTAATATTTGCTCCAGCCGGTAAGCCCGCACAAATCCTCCAGGGCAATATTTTCGCTGTAATGGTTTTCCAAAAACCCGCAAACCGCCCCTACCTCGGCGCTTTGGGGCAAATTTGCCTCGGGCAGCGCTTGCTCTGTGCACTCTTCCAGCAGCTACTCTAAAATAAAAAAGAAAAGCTCTTCTTTTCTAAAATCTGTTTCCTCCCGCATCAGCATTTGGTGCAGCTCGCCCAGCAGGGGCGCCAGCTCGCTGTGAAACACAACCTGCGGGGCAAAATACGGCAAATCTTCGGCGCCTGTTATCTCCGCCACTGCCTTTGCCATGCTCTCCGGCTGAATGTTGATGCAGCGGTAGCTCAGCGGTTGGTTGTCTATTTGCTCGCAGGCGTGGTTGTCTCGGGGGTTAAACAGCAGCAAATCCCCCGGCTCAATGGTATACTCCCTGTTTTTGCAGGAAAGGTGCCGGCGCCCCTTTTCAATGAACCCAATTACATAATATTCATGAAAGTGGTTGGGGAATTTCTGCATAATTCCCTGAAAATGGTACGCCTCTACCTGTAACGCCGTGTCGTACTTTACCGTTCTTTCCTCCTGTGCCATTGCTTCCCCTCCGTTTCTGGCGGTTTTATTATTGTACCACAAGCGGGCCCAATATTCTTGTATGATATTGCCCTTGGTTTTGTTTGCCTCCCTTTTTGCCTTTATGGGCTGTGCAAACGGTGCACTTCCCTTTGCCGGTTTGCCCGCCGGGCTTAAGGCAACGCACCGGCCTGCCATGCAGCACGGCACAGTGGCAGGGCGCCCCACACAAAAAATTGCCCCCGCTTTTTTTGCGCAAAGGCGTACACACGGCTGCACAGGGGTTGCTTGCCCGCGCCAAAAGGCCGCTCATACTTCTTTTTTTTGCCAACCGGGCTGCCCCAAAATCAAAAGTGCCGGCGCACCCTCCCACATAAAAGCCTTGGCCTTGCCGCCATGTACCACGCGCTTGCCCCGGCAGGTCTGCCCGCACACAGGCATGTGGGCC
>JBKEBR010000490.1:0-7046 GCA_047973285.1 Oscillospiraceae bacterium
CCCTGGCGGCTTTAAGGCCCTTGTAGTTGCCAATTTTAACTTCGGGTTTTACAGTTACTTTCACTTTAAGCACAGCCCCGTCTTCCACAGAGGCCGAAACAATTTCCGCCTCCGGGCGGGAAACAGGATCAATTTCCGCTTCCTTTACGGCATTTTCATACCCTTCGGGGAAAACACTGTTTACCGCATCGTAGTAAAAAACGTCTGCTCCATACATTTTTTCAATAAGGTTGCGCGGGGCATGCCCCTTGCGGAAACCGGGAACATTGTATTTCTTTGCATCTTTTCTATAAACAGCAGAAACCGCCTCTTTAAATTGGTCGGGCGCAATGGCCAATTCCAGTTCATAGGTGTTGGCGCCGGTTTTCTCTTTTTTATTCAATTTCATTATTCTGCCTCCAAAAATCAAAAGTACGATCTATTATACCATACAAGTTCTTGTTTTACCATATTATTTCTTCCTTCAAGGGCACCGGAACGGGGTCGAATTCCAGGCTGTCGGCGCTTACCAGTTTGTAGCGTATTCCGCCCACAACACCCTGCACCGCCCTGCCAATAGAGGCGCCGTGCAAATGCCCGTAGTAGCACCTTTTTACGCCAAACTCCTTCATTGCCTGTATTATTTCGGGGGCCTCGGCCCCCGTATAAACCGGCGGGTAGTGCAGAAACACAATTTTTTCGCCCTGGCCTGCGGCCTGCAGCGAAGCCCTGAGCCGCCCGGTTTCCCGCTGTATTATTTTGGCGTCGTGGGCCTGGCCGGGGTCGAACAGCCAGCTTCGGGTTCCGCAAAGCCAGGCGCCCTCTAACGGGTAGCTGTTGTTGAAGAGAAACCGCAGGGTGGTAAGGTTGTTTCTTTCAAGAAACGCGTTCATTTTTGCCATGGTGGTCCACCAATAGTCGTGGTTTCCCTTTAGCATAATTTTTTGGCCCGGCAGGCCTTGCAGAAACGAAAAATCCGCCAGGGTTTCCTCCAGCTGCATGGCCCAGGAGATATCCCCCCCCAAAACCACAGTGTCCTCCGGCTTTATGCGGCTGCGCCAATTGGCCTCGATGCGTTCCACATAATTTTGCCAGCCCTTAAAAACATCCATGGGCTTGCTTGTGCCCAGCGACAGATGCAGGTCTGCAATGGTAAAAAGTGCCATGGCCTCCCCCTGTTGGTTTGGATAAATGCGTTAGAGTGTTTTTGGTATTTCCAGAATTTCTTCCGGCAGAATTTGCTGTGTGAACCGAACAGGCCGGCCGCTGAGTTCGGCAAGAGCACGGGGCGCTTTTTGGCCGCTGCAATTTTCCAGCGCGGCAAGGGCTTCAAATTCATTTTCAGGAACCGGCTGCCCCAGCGCGGCAAGCACCTTGCCGCTGAACTTAAACGGGCTTGCGGTAGAAAGCACAACCCTGGCCACCGCCTGCTGCTTTGGCTGCTGTGCGCACACCCGGAAGGCAACCGCCGTGTGCGGGTCGCACAAATACCCGTGGGCCGTGAAAATTTCCCGAATTTCCTGGCTCACCTCTTCTTCATTTGCCCAGCCCGCGGCAAAAACACTTTGAATGCGGGCAAGCGTCTCTTCATCCACCGTATATTCGCCCTCTTTGGCAAGCTGCTCCATCCATGTTTTCACAAGGGCGGGCTTGCTTGCCGTGTGGTACAGCAGGCGCTCCAGGTTGGAGGAAACCAGAATATCCATAGAGGGTGAGCTGGTTTTATAAAATTCACGCTTTGCATTGTACCGGCCGGTTTGCAGAAATTCTGCCAGCACATTGTTGCTGTTGGAAGCGCAGATAAGCTTGCCCACAGGCAGGCCCATGGCCTTTGCATAGTAACCGGCCAGAATATCGCCAAAATTGCCGGTGGGCACGCAATAGTCTACCGGCTGCCCATACTGAACGGCCCCCTGCGCACAAAGCTGCAGGTAGGTGGTAACATAGTACACAATTTGCGGAACCAGCCTGCCCCAGTTGATGGAATTTGCGCTGGAAAGCCGCTTGTTTTGCTGCAACAGTTCCGCCGCAAGCTGCTTGCTGCCAAAGGCTTTTTTTACACCGCGCTGCGCGTCGTCGAAATTGCCCTCTATGGCATACACGGCAACATTGTTTCCCTCTTGGGTTGCCATTTGCAGCCGCTGAATTTCGCTGGTGCCGTCGCTGGGGTAAAAAACCGCTATCTTAACACCCTCCCGGTTTTTATACCCCTCCAGCGCCGCCTTGCCGGTGTCGCCCGAGGTGGCCACCAGAATAATGGTTTCGGCCGTTTCGCCCAGCATTTTACGCGCCTGCACCAGCAAACGCGGCATAAGCTGCAGGGCATAATCTTTAAAAGCCGCCGTGGGGCCATGCCAAAGCTCCAGCGAAAAAAGCCCTTCGCTTACCGGCACAAGCTGCCCCGCCTTGCCGCCAAAGGGTTCTCCATAGCTTTCGGCAATGGCCTGTTTTAAAAACGCCTCGTCATATTCGGGCAAAAAGGGGGTTAACACCGCAAGGGCAATTTCATTGTAGCTTTTCCCAAGCAGCCCCTTAAAATCTATGGCGGGGAATTCTTCGGGAATGTACAGCCCACCGTCGGGCGCAAGCCCGGTTAAAATAGCCTGCGCCGCTGTTGCTTTTTCAGAATTTTGTCTTGTGCTGGCATAATTCATTTCTTTTCCTCCCGAGGATATGTGTTCTGTATAGGTTTATACCCCAAAAGCGTTTTCAAGGCAAGTGAGAGACGGTTTTTCTGTTGTGTCAAATATTACCTCCACCACATCAAAACGCGTGAACGGCTCGGCCAAATTGTTTTCCTGCAAATACTTCTGCGCCGCCAGAATAAGCCGCTGCTGCTTGCCCTTACCAACCAATTCGGCCGGGCGCGACGGTGAATTTGCACCGCGCGTTTTCACCTCTGCAAAAACATACATTCCGCCCTTTTGCACAATAAGGTCCACTTCCCCAAACCGGGTGCGGTAATTTGCCGCAAGCAGCTTGTAACCGGCTTTTTTATAATAGGCAGCCGCCAGTTTTTCACCAAAAGCGCCTTTTTGCGCCGCCGTCATTCTACAAACCCCGCTTTTTCAAATAGCTGCGGCGGTAAAAGCTTTGCACGCCATATTGCTGCAACAGCTCGTAATGCAGCTTTGTGGGGTAGCCTTTGTGCTGGGCAAGCCGGTATTGGGGGTACTCCTTATCCAGCTCTTCCATAAAGCGGTCGCGGGTTACTTTGGCAAGAATAGAGGCCGCCGCAATGCTGGCCGAGGTGGCGTCGCCCTTTGTAACCGTAAGGCTGGGCAGCCCCCCCAGCGCAGGGGCTGTATTGCCGTCTACCAGTACCAGCTGGGGCTGGGGCGCCAGCGCCAATACCGCCCGCTGCATTCCCACCAGAACCGCCTGCAAAATATTGATGCGGTCAATTTCCTCGGGCGGCACCAGCACCACCTGCCAGGCAAGCGCTTTTTCCACAATTTGCGGGTACAGCTCTTCCCTTTTTTTCTCACTCAGCTTTTTGGAATCGTTGATGCCCTCCACAGGGTTTTGCGGGTTTAGCACAACGGCGCCAATGCTTACCGGGCCGCAAAGCGGGCCCCGCCCGGCTTCGTCCACACCGCAAAGCAAAGAAACGCCGTGCTGCATGCGCTGCCCCTCATCGTATTCGTATAAAAGGTGGCTGTCGAAAGAAGTTTTCGCCATTCTGCGTCCCCCTTTCCCGGGTTATGCCTGCGGGGCACTGTTCAGCACCGCGGGCTTTTCCAAAGAAATGCGCCCAAACTTACCGGCGCGGAATTCGTCCAGCACCATAATGGCCGCCCGCTCAAGGTCTACCTCCCCGCCGGAAACCAGCATGCCGCGGCGGCGGCCAATGGCCTCTAAAAGCTCCCACCCGCCCGCAGACGGCTGGCCGGGCGGCAGTTTAAACCGCTGTGCCATTGGGCCGTAATAGCCCGGCGCAAGCTGCCCCAAAAGCCCGGCCGCCATTTCCTCCACATTCAAAAGCGTATCGGGAATAGAGCCGATAAGCGCAAGGTTAACCGCCGTTTCCACCGTGTCAAATTTTTTCCACAGCACACCCGGCATATCCATCAATTCGTAGCTGCCGGTATTAATCCATTGTTCGCCGCGGGTAACCCCCGGCTTGTCGGCCGCTTTTGCCTTTGCGGCGCCCGCCCAGTTGTTGATAAAGGTAGACTTCCCCACGTTGGGAATGCCGGTTATCATCAGCCTGGTTTTGGCGCCCGCCATGCCCTTTGCCTGGCGGCGGGCAAACAAATCTGCCAATGCATCCTCCAAAAGGCGCCGCGCCTGGGCCGCCGCCCCCTTTTGCTTGCTGTTTAAGGCAACCGCCCCGTTTTGCCGCTGCCGGAAAAAGGCAAGCCACTCTTTGGTAACGGCCTCGTCGGCAAGGTCGGCCTTGTTCAAAACATACAGGCAGGGCTTTGTGCCGTAAAGCTTTTGCAGGTCTGGGTTCAGGCTGCTTTGCACAATGCGTGCGTCTAAAAGCTGCACAACGGCGTTTACCTGGGGCAAATTTTTTTCTATGCTGCGCAGCGTGCGCATCATGTGCCCGGGAAACCAGTGTATATTGTGCCGGTTAATCAGTTCTTCGCTCATGCTACCTCTCCAAAGGACGTTACCGGCAAAATACGCACAAACACCTTGCCCAATATGTCCCTTTCATCTATAAAGCCAATGTCGGAATGGCGGCTGTCTTTAGAAGCCGGGCGGTTGTCGCCCATCAAAAATACCTTGCCCTCCGGCACTATCAAGGGAAATTCAACATCAAAAGCCCTTGTGGTGGGGGCGGAAATATAGGGCTCTTGCAGCAGCTGGCCATTTACAAACACTTCGCCGGTTTCAAAATTGATGTTAATTTCGTCGCCGCCAAGGCCAATTACCCGTTTCACAATTGGTTCGCCATATTGAATGTAGCCGTCCACCACCACAATATCGCCCCGCTGCGGCGTGTATAAAATGCTGCGGGCCAGCAGCTGGTCTCCATCCTGCAGGGTTGGCACCATAGAGGTGCCGTCTACCCGCACCGTACGCACAACAAAAACAAGAATTACCAGCACAAGCGTAAGGGAAAAAACAATGGCGTCAAACCATTCCAGCACCGCTATATTGCGCTCTCTTTGTTTTTGGTTCATACCGCTCCTCCGTATAAAGGCAGGTTGTTGTAAAATAGAAAAAAGGGACAATTTGCATTGTCCCTTGCAGAAGGCTTAAATTTTTTGTTTAACCTTGGCAGCCTTGCCGGTACGCTCACGCAGGTAAAACAGTTTTGCCCGGCGAACCTTACCCTTGCGAATAACCTCTACGTTTTCAACAAACGGTGAGTTAATGGGAAATACGCGCTCTACGCCTACCCCGTAGGAAGAACGGCGTACGGTAAAGGTTTCGGCCACGCCGCCATGTTTCTTGGAAATAACGGTGCCTTCAAAGGCCTGAATACGCTCGCGCTCGCCTTCCTTAATTCGCACCGACACCTTAACGGTATCGCCAATTTCGAAAGCGGGGCGTTTTTCTTTTATCGAGCCCTGTTCAATTGTTTTCAAAGCATCCATGTTAGCAAAATCCTCCATTTTTTGTTTAGACATTCATACCCGGAAACCCGGCAGAGGACTGCCCGTTTAATGCGTACATCAACCCCACTGGTGGTGCCAGCGGACACTAACGCCTATCAATAATACCACACGCAACCTGTGTTTGCAAGCCTTTTGTGCGGCATTTTTACCGCTCTGAAAAAGCCTATGGCAACACCTTAACAGCGCCGGGCCCGCGCACCGAAAGCACATAGCAGGCATCGCCGCCAAATACCTTTGTAAGGGTGCTGCAATATTCCCCAAGCAGGTGGTTTGGCACAAAGGCCTGAATGGTGCCCGCAAACCCGCCGCCCTGCAAACGCCAGGCGCCGCTGCCCTCCAGCACCAGCTGGGAAAGGGCCAGCCCAAGCGAAACCCCCTGTTCGGCAGGCTTGTGCACGCTGTAGGCATTTTGGTTGTATTCGAAGGAGGATTTGCCCCCTTCAAGAATCAGCTTCAAAAACAATGCAAAATTGCCGCTGCCCGCGGCGCCGGCCAGCAAGGGCGCGCGGCGGCATTCTTCATAAAAATGAATGCTGCGCAGCACCGCCCTGTCTCCCACCGCTTTGCGCACCATGGGAATTTGGGCCATAAAGGTTTCCCGGTCTACGTCGCGAAGCACCTTTCCCCCAAACAGCTTTGCCACGCTTTCCATCTCTTGCCGAATGGCGGCGTACTCGTCGGTAAGGCCCGCATGGCTGCCCTTTGTGTCGGTAATTACCAGCTGATAGCCCGCACCGGCAAGGTCAAAGGGAATTTTTTCCACCACCGGGTTTTCCGGGTTTTTAAAATCGATGGTAATGGCGCTGCCAACCGCAGAGGCGGTTTGGTCCATAAGGCCCGAGGGCTTGCCAAAAAATTTGTTTTCGGCATACTGCCCTATAATGCCAAGCTCTACCGGGGTAAAACGCCCTTTGTTGTATTCCCCATTCAAAACAGCGGCCATGCAAACCTCGAAAGCGGCCGAGCTGGAAAGCCCGCTGCCGCGCAGCACGTCGTTGGTGGTGTAGGCATCAAAGCCGCCCACCACGCCGCCGCGCTGTTTAATTGCCGCCGCCACGCCGCGAATAAGGGCGGAGGAACGGCCAAACTCCTGCTTGTTTGGCTCAAGGCTGGCAAGCTCTACAACATCCGGCGTGCCAAACCCCTGTGAGTGAACCCGTATGCAATTGTCGCTGTTTTGGGCCACCACCGCAATAATATCAAGGTTTACCGCCGCCGCCATTACAATGCCGTGGTTGTGGTCGGTATGGTTGCCGCCAATTTCGGTGCGGCCCGGCGCAGAATAGATGGCTGCCTGCCGCCCGCCGCCATATATCTCCTCAAACGCCTGCAGGGCTTTGGCATACCGGCTGCGCTGCGCCAACGCGCGTTCCTCTCCGGGGCCGTACAAATTGGCAAAGGCGGCGTCAAAAAGGCCGCCTTCCATTTGCTGTTTCAGTTCTGCTGTTGTTGGCATAATTTTCACCTCTGTTTACAATTATAATGGCTTGCCGG
>JBKEBR010000491.1:0-3607 GCA_047973285.1 Oscillospiraceae bacterium
CAATTGGGCTGGTGCTGTGCATCACCATTGTGGGTATTCCCTTTGGGCTGCAATGCTTTAAGTTTGCAAAGCTTGCCCTTTTCCCCTTTGGCGCCCAGGTAAGGTAGCCCATGCAGGGGGCAATGCCTATGGATAAGCGGCAGCTGCGGGCGTATTTTTTGCGGCAAACGGCGGCGCTTGAACAAGAATACACACAGCGCGCAGACGAGGCAATTGCCCGCCGCCTGTATGCGCTGCCCGAGTTTGCCGCCGCCGGGGTGGTGTTTTGCTATGTGGGCGTAAAGCGTGAGGTGGCCACCCGGGCCATACTGGTGGCGGCGCTGGCCGCGGGCAAAACCGTTTGCGTGCCAAAGTGCTTTGCAAACGGCGTAATGCAGGCAAGGCGCATAACCGGCCTGGCACAGCTGCGCCCGGCGGCCTTTGGCCTTTTGGAGCCGGGGGAAACGGCGCCCTTGGTGCAGCCCGGTGCCATCCATTTTTGCGTGGTGCCCTGCGTTGCCGCCGACCGGCAGGGTAACCGCCTTGGCTATGGCGGCGGCTATTACGACAGGTACCTGCCCCAAATGCAGGGGCACACCGCCTGCCTTTGCAGGCACAGGCTTTTGCAGGCAAGCCTGCCCCAAGAGCCCCACGATTTGCCGGTGCAGCTGGTGCTTACCGAAGAGGAATGCATACGCCCTGCCGGGGCAAAGCCATAAAAGCGGCTCGCGCGATGGCCCCGCCACACAAAAACAAAAGGAGCAGGCTGTTATGAGAATGTACGACATTATTGCGAAAAAACGGGACGGTGGCAGCCTTGCCCCCGAAGAAATAGAATTTGCGGTGCAGGGCTTTACAAAGGGCGAAATTCCCGACTACCAAATGGCGGCCTTTTTGATGGCGGTGTTTTTAAAGGGCATGACGGCGGAGGAAACCGCCCGCCTAACCGACAGTATGGCCCGCTCGGGCGACTGGGTAGACCTTTCGCCCATTGCGGGCATTAAGGCAGACAAGCACAGCACCGGCGGCGTGGGCGACAAAACCACCCTGGTGGTGGCCCCCCTTGTGGCGGCCTGCGGCGTAAAAATTGCCAAAATGAGCGGCCGGGGCCTTGGGCACACCGGCGGCACGGTAGACAAAATGGAGGCCATTCCCGGCCTGCGCACCACCCTCAGCCGGGAGGAATTTATTCACCAGGTAAACCAAATTGGCATTGCGGTGGTGGGCCAAAGCGGCAACCTTGCCCCGGCCGACAAAAAAATATACGCCCTGCGGGACGTAACCGCAACGGTGAACAGCATGCCGCTGATTGCCAGCAGCATTATGAGCAAAAAACTGGCCGCCGGGGCCGACGCCATTCTGCTGGACGTAAAAACCGGCAACGGCGCCTTTATGAAAACGCTGCAAGCTTCCATTGCCCTTGCCAAAGAAATGGTGGAAATTGGCGAGCACAACGGCAGGCGTACCGCCGCCGTTATCTCCGACATGGGTACCCCCCTTGGGCACAATGTGGGCAACAGCCTGGAGGTAGCCGAAGCGGTGGAAACCCTGCATGGCAGCGGCCCCGAAGACCTTACCGCCGTTTGCCTGGAGCTGGCCGCCGGTATGCTGGAGCTGGCGGGGCTTGGCAGCCACAAAGCCTGTTTTGCAAAAGCGCAAAAGGCCCTGCAAGAGGGCGGCGGAATTCAAAAGCTGAAAGAAATGGTGCGGGCCCAGGGGGGAGACACCCGTGTAATAGACAACCCCGCCCTGTTTGCAAAGGCGCCGCTAAGCCGCGAGGTAAAGGCCCCGCAAAGCGGGTACATTGCCGCCATGAACACCGAAGAAATTGGAATTGCCGCGGTGGTGCTGGGGGCGGGGCGCGAAAAGAAAGAGGACACCATCGATTTTTCGGCGGGCATTCGCATTCGCGCCAAAACCGGGGACGCGGTAAAGGCCGGCCAGGTGCTGGCTGTTTTGGAGGCTGCCGACCCCCAAAAGCTGCAAGCGGCGGAGGAAATGTACCACAAGGCCCTGCATATAGAGCAGCAAAAGCCCGCGCCGGTGCCGCTGGTGCAGGCAAGGGTAACCCGCGAAGGGGTTGAACTGTTGTAATAAACGGTGAAAAAACCTGCAATAGAAAAAGAGAGGCCTTACACCACATTTTGTGGGTAAGGCCTCTCTTTTTTGTGCATGTTTGTACGTGGCGGGGTACAAAAACCACCGGCACAGGCTGTGCCCACAGTAAATAACCCCAGTGCATTACCCGCAGGGCCCTTGTTTTTGTATGGCGATTAAAAGGGTGCCTTACAAACAAAAGAAATCCCCAAAAATGCATCTGCAAATTTATGGGAGGCACAGCGGGCAATGCAAAAAATATTTTTCAACACGCGCACCGGCTGCCCGCCGGTACCGGCGCCTTCGAGGCGTTGGGCCTGCCGGGAACCGCGCCAAAGCGCACACCAAACAACAGGCGAAACGCTACAGCCTGCCCCCCAACTCCGCGGCAATGGCGGCGGCAAGGCGGGCGTTGCCATACAATAGCTGCATGCCGGTGGCAAGGCTTTTGCCGCCGGTAATTTCGTGCAGCCTGCCCAGCAAAAAGGGGGTAAGCGCACCGCCGCGCACCTTCAGGCGGGCGGCGTCCTGCAAGGCCTCTTCGGTGGCGCGGGCAATAAGAGCCTCGTCAAGGGCGCAGCTTTCATCAACGGGGTTTGCCGCCAGCAGGCCGCCGCCAAGGCCCAGCGCTTCTTTGGCG
This sequence comes from Oscillospiraceae bacterium, assembly GCA_047973285.1. GTDB lineage: Bacteria > Bacillota > Clostridia > Oscillospirales > Ruminococcaceae > JAAYCI01. Next base: position 2,717 of record JBKEBR010000491.1, read on the forward strand.
GCAAAGCTTTCGGCAATTTCCGCGGGGGAATCTGCCCGGTAGTTGGCCGGGCAGCCGCTTTTGCGGCTGTAAAAACCGGGCAGCTCTTCGGTTTTATACCCAAGCACCGGCACGCCCCGGGTTTCCAGGTATTCAAGGGTGAGGGCAGGGCTGAAAATGGGGCCAAGGCCCGCGCAAACCACAATGGCAGAGGTGCGGGCCAGCTCCTCCAGGTCGGCGGAAATATCCAAATTCGCCTCACTGCCGCGGTGCACCCCGCCCAAAAACCCGGTGGAAAACACCCGAATGCCCACCAAAGCAGACAAAATCAGGGCGGTGGCCACCGTGGCGGCGCCGTCCTGCCCGCGGGCAACCAATACGGGCAGGTCCCGCCTGCTGGCTTTTTGAACGGCAGGCCCCTTTTTTCCAAGGTACTCGGTGTCCTGCGGGGCAAGGCCCACCCGCAGCCTGCCGCCAACCAGGGCAATTAAGGCGGGTGTGGCGCCGCTTTGGCGCACAATTTCCTCCGCCTGCAAGGCGGCCTCTACGTTTTGCGGGTAGGGCATGCCGTGGCACAGGGTGGCGGTTTCCAGTGCCACAACAGGGCCGCCGCCCTGCAGGGCCTTTTGTACCTCTGGCAAAACAACAAGAAGGTTTTTTAGCTTATCCATAATTGCAAGGCTTCCTGGTTGAAGTACGGCGTAAGCGCCGGTAAGCGAAAAGGTGGCGTACGGCTAAAAATAAAGATGGGGGTGGGAATGCGCGAAAAAACCCGGTGCCCCGCTGGCGGCGCGGCACTTTGGTTTGCGGCCCGGCTGCCGCCGGGGCAAAGCGAATGGCCGGGCAAACAATATTTGGCTGCGGTGCGCCGGCCCTGCGGCAGGGCCCCGTGCGCAAATGCCTTTTAAAAGC
>JBKEBR010000492.1:0-2943 GCA_047973285.1 Oscillospiraceae bacterium
CGTTTGCGGTAAAGCATTTTCGCAAATGGTGGCTGCACGCCCTTGGGGCCCTGGCGGGTTTGCTGGGCTGATACGCCCTTGGCACCCTCTGTTTTATGTTGCTTACCGGCCGCGGGCTTGCCGAGTCGCTGTTGCTGTGCGTGGTGCCCTTCCTTCTGCCAGACTTGGCAAAGGCCGCCCTTGCCCTTGTGCTGGCGGGGGTGCTTTTGCGGCGCATGCAGCCGGGAAAAGTGGCAAAATGAGCAACACCGAAATAGAGCGCAAGTGGCTTTTAAGCGGGTTTCCCGCCCTGCCGCCGGAAACCGAAACAGCCATGGAGCAAGCCTACCTTTGTTTTGAGCCCTGCACTGTGCGCGTGCGCAAAACCGAGGCCCAAACCGGCGTGCAGTATATGCTTTGCATTAAAGGCAGGGGAACCCTAACCCGCACCGAGGTGGAAACCCCCCTTTCACAAGAGCAGTACCAGGCGCTGTTGGCCCTTGCGCCGCTGCCGCCGGTAAAAAAGCTGCACCGCACCTACCGGCTGCCCGGTGGCGAGGTGGCGGAGTGCAATTTGGTGGATGAGGGCCACCCCCAAAGCTTTTATTACGCCGAAGTGGAATTTGAAAATTTGCAGCAGGCAGCGGCGTTTTTGCCGCCCGCCTTTTTTGGCCGCGAGGTTACCGAAGAGCCGGGCTGGACCATGGCGGCCTATTGCCGCCGCAGGGCGGCGGCAATAGAATAAGCGAGCAATTAATAGGTGAGTAATAAAATTCTCCCGCGGGCATTTTGTGCCCGCGGGAGAATTTTAAAGTGGGTTCAGTGCAAAAAGTATGAAACAAGGTACAATAGGTAAATATGGGCGGGGTAAAAAATATAAAAGAAATATTTAGATTTGCGCCCCGCGGCCCCGTTGTACAGCAAAATGGGAATGGCGGCAAATACCATCAGCCACTGTATGCCACCGCCAAGCGCCGACAAAATACTTACCAAAACAAGGGGAATGAGCTGCAGCCACCGGTTTTTACGCAAAAGGTAAAAGGCAACGGCCAGCACCACCGCGGCATACCCCCCTTCTACGGTTAAAAGGCCGGGCATCAAAACCATAACAAGCTGCATAACCCAAAGAGGGGCCCCGGCCTGTAAAATTAGCAGCAGCAATACAGAGGAAAAGATGGGGGCTAAAAAGCCGAGCAGCGAGAGAAAAAATTTGAGAATATTTTTCTGCCGCAGGCTTTGCAGGGCAAGGTCAACCATCCACATGTAAAAAACAGAAACCAGCACGGTGCCGAATACGTTGTTTACAAGCGCCACATCCTGCAGCGGGAAGGCCTGCGAAAGCAAAAGGTTGCCAAGCCCCATGCCCCAAAAGCCAATTAAAAGCCGAAAAGCGTATTTGGGGCGGCTGCGGGTATGGCAAAAGCCCTCCGAGGCCATAAATAAAAAAATGGGAAGTACCACCCGGCCCAGCATGGTAAGCCAAAGCGGGGCGCCAAAAGGGCTGAACATTTGGTGAATATGGTCCAGTACCATGAAAACAAGGCCCAGCATTTTAAGGCCATACCCTGTTAAAATTTGAAAAGGGTACCGTTTTGCGGGCGCGGCGGCACCCTGTAAATGGTTCATAGCAAGTTTCTCCTTCCATTTTTGGAAAGCGGGTTAAAATACCCAGCCACCGTAGGCCCGCACCACCAAAAACACCAGCAGCAAAATGGGGGCGGCAATGGCAAAAATTAAAACACCCCACAAAACCCGGGAGGTTTTTGTTTTGGCGGGCACGGCGCCGGGCACCCCGGCCGGGGCACTGGCGCCGCAGCGGGGGCAAACCTTCCAGCCGGGCTCCAGCAACTGGCCGCAGCTTTCGCAGGTGTTTTTTAAGGTATTGCCGCAGTAAGGGCACACGGCGTGGTCCGGCTTTACGGCGTTGCCGCAGTGGCCGCACCGCAGCGCCGTATTGTTGCGGCTTATAACAAGGTATAAAATAAGGCCGGTAAAGTAGGGCAAAAGCACGGCAACAAAAGCCCAAAGCCAGGCCTCCATATTTTTTGCTTTGGCATCACGGTATACAATAATGCCGCAGGTTATAGGTATGGCAATAAGGCAAAGGGCAAAAAGAGCCAGTACAACAGTAGAAACAATAGCCATTAAAAATCACCTTTCTTTATTGCGGGGTTCCCCCGGTAAAGCGGGGGTGCCTGCGCAGTGGTTGTTTGGCGGTACAGGGCGGCGCAAAAAAGGGCGGCGCCCGCTGCCACGAGCCCTGCGGCCAAAATGCCCGCGGCCATTAAAAACACCCGGGCGGGGCTGCCGGCAGCCAAGGTGCCGGCCAGGGCCCACAGGCCTGCAAGCGAAGCCAGGGCCCACAGCAGCGAAGCGGCGCAGGCAACAAGAATGGTAAGGTTTGCCTTCCGTTTTTCGGCCAGTGCAAACAGCATTTGCTCGTTTAGCAAAGGGGGCTGCGGCGCGCCGGGCGCAAAATATTCGGCCAGCCGGTTGGTAAGCTTGTCATTCATGCAGGCTCAACTCCTTTTTCAGCAAGGCTCTGGCCTTGTTCAGGCGGGACTTTACGGTGCCCGGCGGCAAAGAAAGGGCCCCGGCGGTTTCTTCGGTGCTTTGGCCGTAAAAGTAGTACAGTGTAACGCACAGGCGCAGCCCCTCGGGCAGGCGTGCAACGGCGTCGCGCACCTCTATGCTTTCTTCGGGGCGGGCGCCATCGGGTATTCCGTCCAGCAGGGCCTGCTGTTCTTCCGGTTCTTTTGGGGAAATAAAACGCAGCAGCTTTTGCCTTCGCAGCATATCCCGGTAGGTGTTCACACATATTCTGGTAAGCCAGTTTAAAAAGCTTTGGGCGGGGTTGTATCTTCCATGCCACCGGTAGGCTTTCAGCCAGGTTTCCTGGTACAGGTCCTGCGCGTCCGCAGAGCGGCCATTGCACAGCTTCAGGCAAAGGCCGTAAAGCTTGCC
>JBKEBR010000493.1:0-1962 GCA_047973285.1 Oscillospiraceae bacterium
TCCTGCCCTTCCTGCCCTTTTCCCCTCTGGCGCTCTTTTGGCGGCACCTGCTTGTGCGCGCCTGCCGCCACCTGCAAAGCCAAAGCCACCCGGCGCAAAATTTGCGCCGGGTGGCTTTGGCTTTGTAACAGGGCTGCGGCAAAATTTTGCCACAGGGCCCGCAAACCGCTTAGGGGTTTGCCTTTGGTATTCCTGCGCCCGCTTTATCCAATAGCCGCGTATCATTTCCACCATGGCCTTTGCCTGCTGCTCTGCGGTGGCGGCGGCATAGGGGGCAAAGGTGCTGAAGGCCTGCCCCTCATGTTCGGGTTCCTCCCCCTCACACCCGCCGCAAACCCCCAACCGCCATTTCGAAACAAGGCTTTTCTTAAAACGAAAAATATAGTACCGCCCTCCATACAGGGCAAACTGCCCGGTGCATTGCAGCCTGGCAGGCTCCCTTCCCAGCTCTGCCGGGTGCCGAAGCCAACCGGCCATGGCCCGCCGGGCCGCCTGCTGCTTTTTTGTTTGCATTGTATTCCCCTTCCCCGGTTTCATTACAGCCGCCTGCCGCAAAAGTGCGCGCAAAACCGCCCTGAATGGCTTATTATTTACAGCATAGCATTCAAAAACTGTTTTCACATAATTTTCAAATTAAATTTTCGCAAAAGGCATTGACAGTTGCTTAATTAGTAACTATAATGGTTACAAATGAAGGGGGCGCATGAATGTATTCAACAAAGCTTTCGGTGGGCAGTCACATTTGAAGTGTGGTTGCGCTCAGTGAAAACACCCCCGTTACCACTGCCACCATTGCGGTCAGCATACAAACCAACCCCGTTTTGGTGCGGCGGCTGATGAGCAAGCTGAAAAAGCCAAACCTTATTAAAACCCAAACCAAGCTGGGCGCCACCGGCCTTGCAAGGCCAAGCGAAGAAATTTCCATGCTGGATATTTTTAAAGCGGTGGAGGAGGAGCAGCGGGTGTTCGACATTCACACAAACACCAATTTAAAGTGTGCTGTGGGCGCCAACATTGAACGCGTGCTTACCAAAATACGAAACCAGGTGCAGCAAGATTTTGAGCGGGAGCTTGCGGGCATTCCCCTTTCCAGCATTGTCAATTCCATATCACGTGAAGAAAGCGAGCAATGTATATGAAAATAGCAATTCTAGGCGCAAGCGGCATGGCGGGCAGCGCCGTTTACAAACAGGCCGCCGCCCGCGGCCACGAGGTTACCGGCTTTGTGCGGGATGCCGCCAAGGCCAAAGCCGTTTTGGGCGAGGGCGCAAACCTTGCCGTAAAAAATGATTTCGATTTGCAAAAGCAAGACCTTGCGGGCTTTGATGTTGTTGTAAACGCCTTCAGCGCCCCGCCAGACAAAGCCTACCTGCATGTAGACCTTGCCGCAAAGCTGGTGGCCCTGTTTCGTGAAAGCGAAAGCCCCCGCCTTTTCTTTATTCTTGGCGCGGGCAGCCTGCTGGACGCAAACGACGTTCCCTTTGTGGAAACCATAAAAAAAATGCCGGGCGCCGAAGCCTGGCTGGGCATTCCCGTAAACCAGTATAAAGAGCTTGAATTTCTACGCAATGTAGACAATGTAAACTGGGTGGGGGCCTCCCCCTCCGCTACCTTTGAGGCGGGCGAAGCCCACACCCCCGTGCTTGGCAAAGACCATTTGCTTACCGCGGCCGGCGGCGAAAGCCACACCACCAGCGGCACCATGGCGGTTGCCATTTTAAATGAAATTGAACACCCAAGCGTTTTCAAAAGCCGGTTTACCGTTTCAGATTAAGCGCCTTCGAGGCGTTTTCCACAAAACGTTCCCTGTGCCCTTGCGGCGCAGTTTACATAGATTGCAAACAAAAAAAATTTTATTAATATAAACATATTATTAAACGCAACATAAAGAAATGGAGAGAAAATCATGAGTAAAAATACAGTCGGCGTATTTGTAGGCAGCCTTCGGAAGGATTCCTACAA
>JBKEBR010000494.1:0-1633 GCA_047973285.1 Oscillospiraceae bacterium
AGGTGCCCACATTGCGAACAATGGCCGCCTGTATGGAGGAATAAAAGGTGCGCTCCACCGCCACCACCGCGCCTATGCAGGCAAAAAAAGGCACCTGGTGCAAAACATACTTCATAAGAAGGGCCGAAAGCAACGTGGCAATAACGGTTTTAATGGTGCGCAACCCCACAACCGACGACAAAATGGACGCAATCCGTTTCATATTTTCCCCCGCGGGTATCATATTTTTCGCTTCACAACCCGCCTATCATAGCACAACCGGTACGGTTTTTCCAGAGTAAATTTGGCGGGCATTTAAAGTGGAAAAGCGGGCGGTAATTTCAGCTCTTGCCCGTTGTAAAATGCGCAAATTGCCACAAAAACAGAAACATACGCCGCAGCGCCAAACACCAAACCCGCCCGCAAAGCTGCTGCCGCCAAAACCGCAAAAAAATTGGCCTTGGGCTGCACAGCAGCCCTGCCAAAAATTTGTAGCCGCGCAGGGCCGGGGCGGCGCCGCTTGTAAGGGCCTGCGGCAAAATGGCGGCAACGGCGGCAAGCGGCACGGCAGGCCCCGCCTTGGCAAGGCTGCCTGCTAGCAAACCAAACTCCGGCAGCACCCTTTTGCCGCGCAACGCTGCCGCCAATGCTTCCACATACAAGCACCCCTAAAAAAACAAACTGGGCCAAGTAAAACAGGCACAAAAGGAAGCCCCCTTGTTGTAGAATATACCGCTAACAAGCCCCGGAAAAATAAGCAGTACCTAAAAACCCCAAAAGGGGGCAGCCTACTTTTACAAACGCGCCTACTTGCGCCTAGTAAAAAAAGGCCGCCCTTTTTTAAGGCATTGCTTGCCGAACCCGGCGCCGTAAGGTAAACTGGTAACAGTTGAAACCTCTCCGCAGGCTGTGCCGCCCTGCTTTAAAAGGCGGCGGGCCGCACACACCAAAGCAGCGGGCAGTTTTGCAGCACCGGGAGGAGGCGCACACATGACGGAGCCGGAACGGCTGTACGCCCTGAAAACGGTGGCTTCACTTGTTGCGCGCTGCCAGCGGGCACAGCCAAAATTTGCGCAGGGAACCCCGCAGCACACCCTGCTGAAAAACCGCATACAGGCCCTGCAAATTGCGCAGGCCCTGCTGGCGGGGGGCCGTGCAGAGCCGTACTCTGCGCCCCAGCTGCGCGCCGCCCTGGAGCCTTTGGCTTCGGTTATGCGCAAGTGCGAAAAGGCCCGGGCAAAATACGCACCGGGCAGCGGGCAATACAGCCGTTTTAACGGCACCATACAGGCAATGGCGCTGGCGCAGACATTCATTGAAAACGAACTGCTCAGGAGGCTGGCATGATACAGGAAATTATGCGCGACACCGCATTTCTTGCCCAAAAGGCAGAGGAGGCGACCCCGGCAGACCTGCCCGTGGCGGCCGACCTGCTGGAAACCCTGGCCGCCCACAGGGACGGCTGCGTGGGCATGGCCGCCAACATGATTGGCGTTAACAAACGCATTATTGCGTTTGACAACCAGGGCAGCTATATGGTTATGCTGAACCCCGAAATTGTGAAAAAGGCGGGGCCGTATGAAGCGGAGGAGGGCTGCCTTTCTTTAACCGGCACCCGAAAAGCCAAACGCTGGAATTCCATTAAGGTGCAGTA
>JBKEBR010000495.1:0-1871 GCA_047973285.1 Oscillospiraceae bacterium
TGCCTGCCGCAATTCCAAAGTGGTTTGTGCGGCTTATTTTGCGTGTTCGCCTTGCGTGTTTGAGGCGGCTTTTTTGCGGGCTTTTGCGGCTACTTGGCTTTGCTTTTTTAAAGCGGGCATATAGGGCGGGCACCGGGCTTTTCCACCGCTTGCCCGCGCACCCTGTTTATTTGCCGGTTGCTTTTTTAAAGGCGGCATACAAGGCAGCCGCCGGGCCTTTCCACCGCTTGCCCACGCACCCTGCTTATTTGCCAGCTGCTTTTTAAAAGCAGCATACAAGGCAACCGCCGTGGGCTTTCCACATTCCACCCGCTGGGCGGCAAGCGGCAAATATGCTATACTACTGTTAAAAAAACAGGGGGAACCGGCATGAAAAAGCTTGCGTCCCAATATGGCAAAACCGGCCTTGCGGCCCTTCTATTGGCGGTGTTCAACGCCATGTTCTTTTTCGCCATGCGCTCTATGTGGGGCGGGGTGTACAACGCCCTTGGCCTTTGGTTGGCGCCGCCTGCCATTATGGGGCTGCTGCTGGTGCTGGCGGGGCTTGCGGTGTGGGCCTTTTGGGCGGGCCGCCCCCGGCTGCGCCTGTGCCTGTTTTGGGCGTTGGTGGTGCTGCTGGCGGCCCTTGGCAGCATATTCTATATCGCCCTTGGCGCGTGGCCCTTTATCCTGCGTGAGTTTGTTTTACTGGCCGCGCTGCTGGCGGGCCTTGCGTTGCTGGGCCTGCTTGTTGTAAAGTTCCCCTGGCGGGGCAGGGCGGCCACGGCGGCAAAGGCGGTGGCCCTGGCGCTGTGCGTGCTGCTTTCGTTTGGCACGGTGTACGGGGTGCGCCCCGGCGGCTTTGCCGTGGGCCCGGCGGTGTTTGCTGTGGAAGAAAGCTACCAAATTGTGTTCACCACCAGGGCCGACAGCACCGCCTGGGTGCAGGTGGGCGGCGCCAATTATTACGACACCTACGCGGGCTCTGCGGTAAGCGAAACCACGGTGCACAAAATTACCGTGCCCATGCAGGCGCTGAACGAGGCAGGCGGCTACACCCTATACGCGCAAACCATGGTAATGCGGGGGCCCTACTACGGTCTGCAGGGCCAAACCTACCAAATGCAGCTGCCCTTTTACCCGGTGGATGAAACCGACGGCCTGCAATATTACACCCTTTCCGACACCCACGACTTCACCGCAAACGCTGCCAGGGCCGCCGCCTGGTTTGGCGACAAGCTGGATTTTTTGATTTTAAACGGCGACATGGCCTCTTTTGTAAACCAGCCGCAAGACCTTACCCGCGCCCTAAAGCTGGCGAATGCAGTAACCGGCGGCAGCCGCCCGGTGGTGTACGCCCGCGGCAACCACGAGGCAAAGGGCAACCTTGCCGCCCAGCTGCACCGGTACGTGGGGGCAAGCGGAGAAAATTTTTACTACACCTTCCGCCTTGGCAGCGTGTGGGGCGTGGTGCTGGACATGGGGGAAGACCACCCCGACAGCTGGTGGGAATTTTACGGCACCGCCCATTTCAATGAATACCGCGCCCGGCAGCTTGCCTTTTTGCAGGCGCTGAATGCCGCCCCCGAAACCGGCTACAACGCCCCTGGCGTAACCACCCGCCTTGCCATAAGCCATGTACCCATCACCTATGCCGAGCCGGAGGATTTTATGGCCGAAACCAAAGAGCTGTTGGTAGGGCAGCTCAACCAAATGAAGCTTTCGGTGATGCTCAGCGGGCATATTCACACCCTTTGCTGGCTGGACGAAACCACCCCGGCGGGGCAAATGCTAACCGACGCCGAAACCGGCGAAGAAATTGGCACCCCGCTGAACGCCAATTTCCCCTCCTTTGTCAGCTCCCGCCGCAGCAACCTGAAAAGCGTAACCCA
>JBKEBR010000496.1:0-22059 GCA_047973285.1 Oscillospiraceae bacterium
GGCAAGGCATGAGAAAAACGGCGCAGGGCATTATGCTGGCGGGTTTTGTGTTTGTGTTTTTTGCCCTGCCTTTTGCCGGGGTAGACCTGCTGATAGACGCCGTGGGCTTTTTGTTGGTTTGGAACGGCCTGGCCGCCCTGCAAAAGCTGAATAAAACCTTTGGCGCCGCGCCGCTTGTTTGCCTTGCGCTGGTGGCCGTTGCGGCGGCCCAGCTGTTTTTTGAGGGCGCCGCCGCGCAGGTGCTGCGGGCGGTGCGGGTGGCGGGCGAAGTGGTTTTATATTGGCAAATGCTGAAGGGCTTTGCCCGCCAGGCGCCCAAAAGGGCTGTGCCGCTGCCCGCCTGGCTGTTTTGGTGCGGGTTTGCGGTTTGTGCCGCGGCGGGCCTTTTGTATTTTGCGGGGCTTGCGGCGCCTTTGCCCCCGCAGGTGGTTGCCGCCGCGCAGTGGGCGGGCCGCATTGCCATACTGGGCCTTTTGGCGGTGTTGGTAATTACCGAAAAAAATGATGGCAATTAGGCGGTTTTGTTCATTATAAATTGCTTGTTTTGTTGTTTTGCTTTTGCTATAATAAAACCATCCTGAAAGCAGGTGGGAAGCCGTATACCGGCGCAGCATGCTGCAAAGGCATACAGCAGGCCTTTTTCAGGAGCAATATGCATTTGCGCCAAAGCGCCGCAAGGCTGCCGGGGCACAGTGCAATAATTTTGAGCAAGGGAGGACAAATCCAATGAAAAAATGGCGTTGCCTGGTTTGTGGTGAAGTTTTTGAAGGGGATGTTCCGCCGGATCCGTGCCCTGTGTGCGGAGCAAGCGGCCCCGAAAGTTTCGAGGAAGTTACCGACTGATTCAGTACACTTGCCTTCGAGCAAAGCTATCATAAAAGGGGCTTGCCCCTTAACAAAGGCTGCTGCGGCCTGCGGGAAACAACCGCAGGCGCGGCAGCTTAGCTTTTTGTACGGCAAAATGGGAAACATTTTACGGGAGGAAGCGTATTGTGAAAAGGTGGAAATGCACCGTATGCGGAAGAATATTCGAGGGGGAAGAGCCCCCTGTGCCCTGCCCCGTGTGCAAGGCGGGGCGCGAGGCCTTTGTGGAACTGCCGCAGGCCGCCCCCCAGCGGTGGAAGTGCACCGTGTGCGGCAAAATATTCGAAGGGGAAGAACCCCCGGTACCCTGCCCTGTGTGCAAGGCGGGGCGCGAGGCTTTTCAAAAAATAGAGGAACAAGCTGCCTACCAAAACAACACCGACCATTTCTATGTAATTGTGGGCGGCGGCATTGCGGGGGTAGAGGCAGCCAAGGCCCTGCGCCAGCGCGACGCAACCGCCTCTATTACCCTTGTCTCGGCAGAGGCGCATTTCCCCTACAACCGGCCCACCCTCTCCAATGTTATGGCAAAAGGGCTTTCCTGTGATGAAATTATGCTGGAACAGCCCAATTTTTATACAGAGCACAAAATTTGCCTGATGACCGGAATTCTGGCGGAGGAAATTGATGTGCCGGGCAAGCGGGTGCTGCTTTCGGGCGGGCAGGCGCTGCCCTATACCAAACTGCTGCTGGACACCGGGGCAAATTCCTTTAACCCCATACAATACGGGCCCGCCACCGTGCCGGTACGGGTGCTGCGCAGCTTTGAAGACGCCGCCGCCCTTGCGCAGCTGGCCAAGGGCAAAAAGGTGGTGCTGGTGGGGGGCGGTATTTTAGGGCTGGAGGCCGCCATGGCCCTGAAGGAGCTTAGCTGCAGCATTACCGTGGTGGAATATGCCCCGCGCATTCTTTCGCTGCAGGCAGACGAAGAGCTTTCGGCAAGGCTGCAAGCGGTGCTGGAGCAGCAGGGCATTCGGGTAATCACCGGTGCTTCGGTAACGGCTGCCGATGCGTCTGGCGCCGTGCTGAGCGACGGCACCCACCTTGCCGCAAACCTTGTGCTGGCCAGCATGGGGGTGCGCAGCGAAACCGGCCTTGCCAAGGCGGCGGGCCTGCAAATTGGGCGGGGCATTGTGGTAGACCAATACATGCGCACCAGCCAAAACCACATTTGGGCGGCGGGCGACTGCGCCGAGTTTGAGGGCCGGGTACAGGCCACGGCCACGGCTGCCGCCGCGATGGGGCAGGCGGCGGGCGCCGCCATGGCGGGCGACCAGGCGCAGCCCTACCGGCCGGTAACCCAGGCCACCGCTTTTCATTGCCCCGGCTTTGCCCTGTTCAGCGTGGGCAGCGTGGCGGCCGGGGAAACCGCAGTGTATAAAAATGAAACAACAGGGGCGTACAGGCGGCTGTTTTTAGGCAAAGGCAGGCTAATTGGCGCCTTGTTTGAGGGGGCAAACCCCGGTGTGCGCGCCGTGCAGGCGGTGGAAAAAAACCTGCCCCTGGCCGAAGCCCTGCCGCTGCTGGGCTGAACGCCCGCGCTCTTTTTGCCCTGTAAACCGATGGGTACGGCGGGGCCGCAGGGCCGCAAGGCCGCGCGCCCCTGCCAGGCAAACAAAACAGGAGAATTTTTTGGAAACAATACAAACCTCTGCGGGGGAGCTGCATTATACCCTTACCCGCAAAAAAATTAAAAATTTGAACCTGCGCATCAAGGAGGAGGGCAGCCTTGTGGTAAGCGCCCCCCTGCGAATGCCCAAAAGCCAAATAGAAAGCTTTATTCGGCAAAAAGCCGACTGGGTGGTGAAAACCCGCCAGAAGGTTTTGGCGCGGGGGCCCCACCGGCCCTGCCCTAACACCAAAGAGGAATGCCTTGCCCTGTTAGGCCACATTGCCGATTCCTTTTTCCCGCTCTTTTCCGACCTTGTGGGCGGCAGGCGCCCCGGGCTGAAGGTGCGGGAAATGAAAACCCGCTGGGGGGTTTGCAATATTCCCAAACGAACCATTACCCTGAACACCCGCCTTGCGGAAAAACCGCTTGCGGCGGTGGAGTATGTAATATTGCATGAATTTGTCCATTTTCTGCACCCCAACCACCAGGCGGGGTTCCATGCAGAAATGGCCCGGCTGATGCCCGACTACCTGCAGCGCCGAAAGCTTTTGAAGCAGTAGGAATGGGGGATTTTTCGGTTTTTCAAGTACGGTAGCCTTTGCTCCGGGGCAAAGGCCGCTGTACTGCATTTGCCGGCTGTGCCGCCGTGGCATGGGCGGTGCGTTTGTGGTATAATGTGGAAGCCGCAAGTGTGCCGGCCATTACCTTGTGTTGGGAGGCGACTGTTTGTCTTTGATACAGCGCAACAAATACACCCGCCTGCTGTCAAATACGGTTTTGTTTGGTATCAGCACCTTTTCCAGCAAGGTGTTAAGCTTTTTGCTTACCCGCCTGTACACCAGCGTGCTGGCACAGGCAAGCTTTGGCATTGTAGATTTGGTTACCGCCTGTGCCAACCTGCTCATTCCGCTGGTTAGCCTTGGCATTTCCAACGCAGTCATTCGCTTTGGCCTTGAAAAGGATGTTTCCTCCAAAGGGGTGTTCACCAGCGGCATATTGGCCATTCTTTCCGGCTTTACGGCGCTGCTGCTGCTGGGGCCGCTGCTGGGGCAAATTTCTATTTTGCAGGGCCAGCTGGGCCTTTTGTACATTTATGTGTTAATGAGCTGCCTGCGCACGCTTTGCTGCCAGTTTATCCGCTCGCAGCTGTATACCCGGCTGTATGCCATCGACGGCATTTTGTCTACCGCGTACACCATTGGCTTCAATGTGCTGTTTTTGGTGGTGCTGAAAATGGGCACCACGGGGTACCTGCTCTCTATTATAGCCGCCGATGCCCTGAGTGCCCTTGGCCTGTTTTTGGTGGCCAAGCTGCACCGGTATGTAAGCTTTAAAGGGGTAAAGCGCTCGCTGTATGCGGCCATGCTGAAATATTCGCTGCCGTTGGTGCCGGCCTCCATGTTTTGGTGGATAACCAATGCAAGCGACAGGTTTTTTATTGCCTATATGCTGGGCACCGCCGAAAACGGCCTGTATGCGGCAGCCTACAAGGTGCCCAACATTGTGGCTATTTTTTCCACCATTTTCACCGAGGCCTGGCAGCTTTCGGCGGTTACCGATGGGCAGGGCAAAGGGCGCGAAAAGTTTTTTGGCCAAATTTACGCCGCCCTTATGGGGGTTACCTTTATGGTGGGGGCGGGCCTTATTCTGTTCTGCAGGCTGGTAATGCGGGTGCTGGTGGCGCCCAGCTATTTTGAGGCCTGGCAGTATGTTCCTTTTTTAATTGTGGGCACGGTTTTCTCTTGCCTGGTAAGCTTTTTAAACAGCGTGTATATGGTGGAAAAAAAGTCTAACCTTTCGCTGCTCACCATGATGGTGGGCGCGGTAAGCAACCTTGCCCTCAACGCCTTGTTTATTCCCTTTATGGGGGTAAACGGCGCGGCCATTGCCACGCTGATAAGCTACATGCTGGTGTTTATCATTCGCGCTGTCGACACCCGGCGGTTTATTGCCATTGATTATTTGCCGGTGAAAACAGCGGTGAACACCCTGCTGCTGGTGGCCGAATCGGTGGTTATTATTTCCGGTGTGCAGGGCTGGCAAATATGGTGCGCCCTGCTGACGGCGGTGGTGGTGGGCATTAATATTATTTCGCTGTACAAAGGCGTTTTGCAAATTGTAAAAAGAAACCGCCACCCCAAAGTAGAGGGGTAATGGCTTGCTGCGGTTCTTTTGCTTTCAGGTAACAATAGAAAAAGAGGAAGACATCTGTCTTCCTCTTTTTTGTTTGTTTATTGAAGCGCCGCGGCGCAGGGTTTTAGGGGCGCAGGTGGGTAATATCCCGCGGGAACAGGCTTGCCTCGCGAATGTTGGCAAGCTCGCATATTTTCATCACCAGGCGCTCCAGGCCAATGCCAAGGCCGCCGTGGGGGGGCAGGCCCACCCGGTGCACCCCAATATAGCTCTCAAAATCCTCGGGGTTCAGGCCGCGGGCCTCAAATTTTTCCACCTGGGCGGCGTATTCATTGATGCGCTGGCCGCCGGTGGTAATTTCAAGGCCACGCAGCAGCAAATCGAAGGAGAGGCTTTCCCTGGGGTTTTCGGGGTCGTCCATTACATAAAACGGCCGTTTGGCGCTGGGGAAATGGGTTACAAACACAAATTCCCCCTGGCCCTTCTCTTTAAAATAGTTGCAAAGCAGCACCTCATCCTCGGGGGTAAGGTCGCCCTTGTTTTTGCCGCCGCCAAGGGTTTTTAGCAGCGTTAGGGCTTCGGCAAAACGAATGGTGGGCACTTCGCCAACTTCGGGCAAAGAAACATTCAGCAGTTTCAGCTCGTAGGCGTATTGCTCCTGCAGGGTTTTCATCACATGGCGCAGCATGGCAATTTCCATCTGCATTACATCCTCCATGCTGTTGATAAAGCCCATCTCAAAATCCAGCCCGGTGTACTCGTTCAAATGGCGGCTGGTGTTGTGCAGCTCGGCCCGGTAAACCGGCCCCACCTCAAAAACCCTGTCGAAAAAGGCAACACAGGTTTGCTTGTAAAATTGGGGGCTTTGGGTTAGGGTGGCGGTTTGGCCAAAATAATCCAGCTTGAATACCTCGGCGCCGCCCTCGGCGGATACCCCTACAATTTTAGGGGAATGAATTTCGGTAAAGCCGTTTGCCAGCATAAATTCCCGGAAACCGGTTACCACCCCTTCGCTAATGCGAAACACGGCCCGCTGCTTTGGGTGGCGCAGCGCGGCGGTGCGGTATTCCATCATGGTGCCAAGGGTGGCTTTCAGGTTGCGGTCGGCAAGGTTTAAAGGAGAAGGCTCAGCCGGGTGGTTTAAAACGGTGAAGTCCTTCAGCAAAATTTCAACCCCGCCCTCGGCGCGGTTTTCCAGCCGAATGGTGCCGGTAACCTCCACCGCATCCCCAATGGAAAGCCCGGTTACGGGCGCCTTGCACACCTCTTTGTCCCACACGGTTTGAAACAAATAGCGGCCGGTGCGCAGCACCACAAACGAAATGCCGCCAAATTCGCGTATGTTATGCACGGTGGCACGGAAGGTACAGTCTTCCCCGGCCTTTGCCGCAAGCTCCTGCGGCGTTGGGCTGTGCCACAGCTTTTCTCCAGATATTCCCATTGTGGTTCCCCTCTAATCGTTTACTATGGTGAAGTTTATTCTAACAAATATGCCCGCAAATGGCAAGAAAAACAAACACCGCCGCCCCTGGCGGGGCAAGGGCGGCGGCACACAAAAATATTTCCCGCAGAGCCTGCGGGAAATATTTTTGTGCATCCTTTACAGGGCTTTGTCAAAAACCGCGCGCACGCCGTCTTTGTCAATGGCGCCCTCCGCCAGTTTTTCATCCCCTATAAAATAGCAGGGAACATAGTAATAATCGTAGCTATCGGCAAGGGCTTTTTCCTCGCGCTCCTCCACCATTTTAACCGGAATGGCGGCATACTCCGGGTTTTCCTGCCGCAGCTCGTCCATGTAGGCGCGGGCTTTTTTGCAGTAAGGGCAAGACTCAAGGTAAAACAAAGTAAGCTCTTTCATTGTATCATTTCCTTTCGCAACTAAAGGCAAATGGGCCATAAAGTATACGCCACGGTAAGCAGTGGCATACATATAGTATACTCCGGCAAGCGCGCTGGGTAAAGTGGGGCGGCATTTGCCAAAAAATACAAAGCAAAAAAGAATATTGCCGGTTTGCTTGACAAAACTTCGAAAAGGATATATAGTTCATTACATGGCTAATGAACCAAATAAGAAAGCATTCACGTGTATACTTTGTTATAGGTTTGTTCCACGCACACAGTTATACCGAAAGGAGGCGGCGCTGTTTTGCAAATGCCGTTTAACAACAGCACCAGCATTTACCTGCAAATTGCGGGGCTGGTGGAGGACAATATTTTGAAAAATATTTTGCTGGAGGAAGAACAGGCGCCCAGCACCAATGAAATGGCCCGGCTGTACAGCATCAACCCCGCCACAGCAGCAAAGGGGTTGAACCTTTTGGCCGATGAGGGAATTTTATATAAAAAGCGGGGCCTTGGCATGTTTGTGGCCACGGGGGCAAAAGAAATTATACACCAAAAGCGGCGCAATGCCCTGTACCAAAACTATGTGCGGCCTTTGGCGGCAGAGGCCAAAGCCCTTGACATTTCACAGCAGCAGCTTGCCGAAATGCTGCAAAAGGCCCTGGGGGAAACAGAATAAAATGCAAATTGCATATTGTGGAGGTTGACGATGGAACATAAAAACTTAGTGGCCGAACAGGTTACCAAAAGCTACAAGGGCACCGAGGTGCTGCACCTGGTAACCCTTACCATAGAGCCGGGTAAAATTTATGGCTTAATAGGGCGAAACGGAGCGGGCAAAACCACCCTGCTTTCTATTTTAACGGCCCAAAACCCGGCCACCAGCGGCACGGTAACCTATGGCGGCCAGCCTGTGTGGGAAAACGAAAAGGCGCTGGGCAGCCTTTGCTTTTCCCGCGAGCTGAACCCCATGATGCTGTATGGGGCCAACACCTACAAGGGCAAGCATTATTTGGAACTGGCCCGCTGCTATTACCCCCACTGGGACGAAGAGTATGCGAAACGGCTGATAAAGGATTTTGAATTTGACGCGGGCAAAAGAATTTCAAAGCTGAGCAAGGGCATGATGAGCATGCTTACCATTGTGCTGGCCATGGCCTCGCGCGCGCCCGTTACCATTTTGGATGAACCGGTGGCCGGCCTTGACGTTGCCATGCGGGACCGTTTCTACCAAATTCTGCTGGATGATTATGCCAAAACCGGGCGCACCTTTATTGTTTCTACCCATATTATTGAGGAAGCGGCCTCGGTGTTTGAGGAAATTATTGTGCTGGACAAGGGCAGCCTGCTGGAAAAGGCCAACACCGAAGAATACCTTGCAAGCTACCACTACCTGTTTGGCCGGGAAGATTTGGTAGACCAGGTGGCGGGCGGCCTGCCCATACTGCACAGCGAGAGCATTGGGCGGCAGAAAACCGTTTGCGTAAAAGCGCCGCAACAGCAGGTGCGCCGCCAGGCAGAGGGCCTTGCGGTGGAAATTTCCCCCGTGCCCCTGCACAAGGCGTTTGTGTACCTTACCGGAGGCGAAAAGGGGGAAAACCTGGCATGAGAAAATCGTTACGCGCGCAGGGCAAAACCATGCTGCAATACACCGGCATTTCCATAGCGGCCCTGTTTGTCTGCATTCCCTACAGCATCTTGATGGGCGCCGCCGATTTCAGGCTTTTAATGGCCCGCCTCATGTTTTTCATCATTCTCGGCATTTTTTTACTGGTGTTTCCCCAAAGCTACTATGCCACCTGCACATCAATGGCCCTCTCTTTTGGGGCAACCCGCCGGGGCTGGTTTGCCGCAAGCCTTGTGGTGCGGCCGCTGTTTGCGGTGCTTTGCAGCGCGGCCGCCCTGTTTGTGGCCGACCCGCTGGCGGGGGACGTTTTTGGCGAAGCGGGCCTGCTGCCGCCCGAAGGAATGCTTTTGGTTTTTTGCGCGGGAATTTTCTGCACCAGCCTTGGCACCCTTCTGGGAATGGTTAACATTGAATACGGCATCAAAAAAACCTTTCTTTTGCTGCTTGGGCTTGTGCTGGCGGGGGGAATTGCGGCGGTGGTGCTTATTACCACAGTGGGCATTTCTTTCTATATTTCCGCGGGGGGAATTTGCCTGCTTGCCGTGCTGCTTGCTGCGCTTTGCCTGCCCTTTGAGGTGGTAAACTGGCGTATACTGCGCCACATGGAGGTGAAGGTATAACAATGGGCAAAGAATTAAAACGCCAGCTTTATATAAACCGCAAGGATTTTCTGCTGGCCCTTGCCATATCGGCGGGCATAGGGGCGCTTTTAACCGGCGTACTGGTATGCCTTGGTATTTTTACAGGGGAAACAGAAAATTTTCCGCCGCTTGGCGGCATAGGGTTTTACTTTGGGGCGGGCCTTTACGGGCTGGTAATGGCGGTTGCCTGTTCGGGCGTGCATTTTAACATGGCGCTGAAAATGGGGGCCATTCGCCGCCGGTACCTGTTGGCAAGCGCCATTATTGTTTGGGGAACCTGCTTTGTGTTGCTGCTTTTGGGCAACCTGTGGAGCCTTGCGGAAAGCGGGCTGGCGGCCCTTGCGGGCATACGGCTTGAAGTGGTGCTGTACGTTCGACCCCATTGGGCGGCGCTGGCGGCCCTTGCCGTTGCAATAACAGGCGGCTGGATGGGCGCTTTGCTGATGCGCTTTGGCAAGGTTGGTTTTTGGGTTATTTGGGCGCTGTGGATGGTGCTGTCCCTTGGTGGCGGGCAACTGGCCGGCCTTGTGGGAGACAGCGCCAGAACCGACCCCTTTGCCCGTGGTGCGCGGGCGGTGTTCGCCTTTTTTGAAAATTTGGGCCTTTCGGCCCTGTGGGCTTTGGCGGCGCTGGCGCTGGCGGCCCTTGCCGTTTCTGCCTGGCTGCTGCTGCACAAGGCCAAGGTGCAGGAATAACGGCGGTTCCATACCGGCCTTTTGCCTGTTTTGGCAAAGGAAAAACCTTTGCCCTGCCGGCGCCGGGCGCGCCATTTTTAAAAAATGCCCGCCCGCCGCCGGTTTGGCGCAGCCCAAATTGTTGGCCGGTTTTAAATTTTTGCGGCGCCCGCCCGGTGCGGGTGCTTTGAAAAACAGAAGAAAGCCACCTGTGTATGGTACGGGTTTACCCGCGGCAAAAAACAGCCGTGGGTATTTTGTTGCGGCAAAACAAGATGATAAATTTTATGGTCGAATCTTATAATACTACTAAAACGAGTAGGTGTATGGATTGAAACTACCGCGGAACCCTAAAAGGGTGTGTTCGCGCATAGGGCTTGCCTTGTTTTTATTTGCGGTTATCTACCTTGGCGGCAGCGTTGTTATTTCGGTGGTGATACTGGCCAGGTGGCCGGGCATTATGCAAAACATGCTGGTGTTTTGGGTTATTAACGACACCCCGCTGTACTTAATTGCATTGCCGGTATTTTTGCTGGTGCTGAAGGGCGTGCCGGAAGCGCCAGCAGAAGAGCGTACGCCCATGAAAATGACGGCGGGCAAATACCTGTTGCTGCTGGTTTTTTGCCTTGGCACCACCTATTTGCTAAGCATGGTAACCAGCGGCCTTTCCGCCCTGGCAGACATGGCCAAAAACCGCGCCTCGCAAACAGATTCCCTCACAGAGGTGGTGGCGGGCGGCGGCACCTTAATTAATTTTATTTTTGTGGCCTGCATTCCCGCCCTGGGGGAAGAATTCATTTTCCGCTATATGTTAAAGCGCAAGCTGAACGGCGCGGGCGACGCGGTGTATATGGTGGTAAGCGGCCTTACCTTCGGCCTTTTCCACATGAACATTTTGCAGTTTTATTTTGCATTTGCGCTGGGTATGGCGCTTGCCTGGGTGTATGCTCAAACCGGCAAATTCTGGATACCGGTTTCTTTGCATTTTGCGGTCAACTTCACAAACGGCGTTGCAATTCCCGCCATTGCCGAAAACCAGGCGGCCTCTATGGCGGTGGGCGCGGGAATATTTGTGCTGATGGCGGCGGCGCTGGTAATTTTCTTTGTATGCCGAAAAAGGGTGCTGGCCGGCCTTGCCCGCCCGTTTGAGGCGGGGTGGGCGCCCCAGTGGGGCCAAACCCTGGCACAGCTGGTGTATGGGCACCCGCAGGCCGCAGGGCCGCTGGCCTATGCTCCGTATGCGGGCATGCCGCAAGCCGGCGCCCCCGCCGTGTACCCGGCGGCGTATGCCCCTGTAAATGCCGAAAGCCTGCCCATGGCCCCGGCGGGCAGCTGGCCTGCGGCGGCGCCGGTGGCGCTGTATGCCCCCCCGCGCAAAAAACAAAAAACAGTGGCAGGCCTGTGTTTTTTAAATGTTGGCATGCTGCTGTACCTGGTGCTAACAGGGCTTATCACCGTAATAAGCGCCGCCATGTAGCAAAAAACTATAATAAGCAAGCGGCCCGAACCCCCAAAGGGATGGAAGGCGGCAAAAATTGAGGAGATTGTGTATTTATGCTGTACAGCAGTTTTGAAATGCAGGAGGAGCTTCGCCGCGCGGTAAAGCGCATGGGCTTTGAAGAGATGACCGAAATACAGGAGAAAGCCATTCCCCCCATGATGGAGGGCAAGGATATTATTGCAAAGGCCCCCACCGGCACCGGCAAAACCTGCGCGTTCGGCATTCCCCTTCTGGCCGATTTAAACCGCCAAAGCACCAAAACCCAGGCCCTGGTGCTGGCCCCCACCCGGGAGCTGGCCCAGCAAATAACC
The DNA here is from genome assembly GCA_047973285.1 of Oscillospiraceae bacterium. Lineage (GTDB taxonomy): Bacteria > Bacillota > Clostridia > Oscillospirales > Ruminococcaceae > JAAYCI01. Next base: position 11,206 of record JBKEBR010000496.1, read on the forward strand.
GAAGACTTGCGCGACCTTGCCCATTTTATGCAAGAGGTGAACATAGCCTGTGTGTACGGCGGCGAGGCCATTGGCAAGCAGCTGGACCAACTGAAAAAGGGCGCGCAAATTATTGTGGCCACCCCCGGCCGCCTGATGGACCACATGAACCGGCGCTCGGTAAACCTGCAGCAGGTTACCCGCGTGGTGCTGGACGAAGCCGACGAAATGCTGGACATGGGTTTTTACAAGGATGTGCGCAAAATACTGGATTCGCTGAAAAACAAGAAGCAGCTGGGCATGTTTTCGGCCACAATAAGCCGCGAGGTAATGGACATTGGCTGGATTTACCAGCGCGACCCGGTGGAAATTACCGTGCAGCCGGTAGAAAAATCGATGCCCAAAATTGCCCAGTACTCGCTGCTTACCACCGGGCGCAACAAACTGGCAGATTTGGCCGCCATTGTTGTGCAGAACAGCTACGAGCGCACCATGGTATTTTGCAACACCAAGTACACCACCGGCATGCTGGCAAACCAGCTGGCCCGGCTTAATTTTAACGTAGACTGCCTGCATGGCGACCTTTCGCAGGCAGAGCGCAACAAAATTATGGCAGATTTTAAAAACGGGAAAATTAGTGTGCTGGTGGCCACCGATGTGGCGGCCCGCGGCATTGACGTGGAGGATGTGGACGCCGTGTTCAACTACGACCTGCCCCCCTCCAACGAATACTACACCCACCGCATTGGCCGCACGGGCCGCGCCAAGCGGGAGGGGGTTGCCTATATTTTATACATGCCCGACGAGCAAAAGCGCCTGAAGGAAATGGTGCGCCTTACCCGCAGCACCGTAACCCCGGTGCATTTTGATGCAGACAGGCATTTGGTGGAGGGCGAAGCGCCCGAGCAGCAATAAACCCGCCGCAAACAAACAAATTAAAGGGGAAAATTATGCAGTACAGAATAGTAGGCGAGCCCATGCCGGTGGTGGAATGCACCCTGCAACATGGCGAAACCATGATAACCGAGCGGGGTTCTATGGTGTGGATGACCCCCAACATGCAGATGCAAACCAACGCGGGCGGCCTTGGAAAAGCCTTTGGCAGAATGATTTCCGGCGAGGCCATGTTTCAAAACCGCTACACCGCCCAAAGCGGGGCGGGGCTCATTGCCTTTGCCTCCAGCTTTCCCGGGTCTATAAGGGCGGTGCAGATAACCCCGGAAAAGCCGGTTATCTGCCAAAAATCGGCGTTTCTTGCCTCGGAAAGCGGCGTAGAGCTTTCGCTGTTTTTCCAAAAAAGAATGGGCGCCGCTTTTTTTGGCGGCGAGGGCTTTATAATGCAGAAGCTTTCCGGCAATGGAACCGCCTTTTTAGAGGTGGACGGCTACGCGGTGGAATACGACCTGCAGCCCGGCCAAAGCATGGTGATAGACACCGGCAACCTTGCCATGATGGATGCCACCTGCCGCGTGGACATTCAGCAGGTGCCCGGGCTTAAAAATGTGCTGTTTGGCGGCGAAGGGGTGTTCAATACGGTGGTTACTGGCCCGGGGCGCATTGTGCTGCAAACCATGCCGGTAAGCGGCTTTGCCTCTGCCCTGGCGCCGTTTTTCCGCAGCAATAGCTGAATAAAAAAATAAAAGCATGCCGCAATGTGCCGGGCACGCCGATAAAAAAGGGAGGGCGAAAACCATTGGTTTTCGCCCTCCCTTTTTATGAGTCAGGAAAGCGCCTGCAACGCCTCGGGGCAGTGGGCCGGCAAAACCTTGTTGGCCTTTAGCAGCTGTTTGTGGTAGGCCGCATATAAAGGGCTTAAAGCCTGCATTGCCGGAATAAAAATTGTGTAATACCCTGTGGCGTTGTTGAATTGTTTTAAAAGCTGCATCAGCTTGTGTGCGGGCGAGTTTTTATATTCGCCTGTTTGCCTGTAGGCCAGATATTGCCGCAGGGCCTCTTGCTTGCCTGAAAAAAATTCTTCGGGGTTTTCGGCTGCCGCAGAGGAGGCCTCAATCATCTGGCTTATTTGTTCGGTGCCGATATGCCGGGCGGCCCGGGTGATATACGCCTCAAGCTCGGAGGAAAGAACCAGGGGAGGCAGGCTATCCAAAAAATTTATAATTGTTTGGTAGGCGGCATGCTGCGCCCTGCTGGCAAGGGGCTCGTTTAAAAACGGGCAAAATGAAGGCAAATAAAACGGCCGTAATAGCCGGGGAAAGCCTCCAGCAATTTTTCGGAAATGGTTTTACAGCCTTCAAGCGCTGCAAGCTTCTCCTCGGCGGCGCGGTAGTTCTTGTCGCAGGCCAGTTGCTCCAAAAGCTGGGTTTCGGCTTGCTGCCGCTGGTGCAAAAGCCTTCTGTGCACGGCCAGCGCCCGCAGGGCTTCGCCGGTTTCATCGGCCAGCGCGGCCTTCATATCTTGGGTGCCAAGGCCCAGCCTTCGCAGTACCGAAAGCTGTTTTAATGTTTTGATGTCATTGCTTTGAAAAAGGCGGTATCCATTTTCAGCCGCCACAGGGGCAACAAGCCCTTTTTCAATATAGTATTCAACGGCCTTTTTGGTTAACCCGGTAATTTGGCAGGCCTCTTTTATCTGCATTGTAATCACCTCGCTAAAAGCATACACCGCCCCCTTGGGGAACAGTCAACCGTTTAAGGCAATTTTGCCCTGCTGCTAGCTTTTGCGCCGCCAGGTGGCGGGGCTTATGGAGAGAAGCAGGGGGAAAATTTCAAGCCGGCCCAGCAGCATGGCAAAGGCAAGCACCAGCTTTGCATAAGGGGAATATACCGAAAAGCTGGCATTTTGGCAGCGCTTTGGGTTTTGGAAAAATAGCCCAAAATAACAACAAAGGCGGGCATGTGAAAAAGGTAAACAAGCTTGTAGGCGGCATCAATAAAACGGCCGCCCAGCAGCTCCATGCCATGGCCGGCCACCACCAACAAAATTAATAAAAACTTGGCGTTGTCAAAATAGCAGCTTCTTGTTTTTTCCATAAACAATTCTCCCAAAAAGCAGGGTATGCCAAAAATATGGCCGCCTTAAAAGGCAATACAACAGCCGGGCGGCAAAAGGGCCACACCCATGGTACACCAAACCAAAAGAACTTTGCATAAAGTAACCAATTTAAAATGAAAAATTTACAAATTGGCAATAAAAACGCCTGTAAAAATACGGTGAGACAGCAAAACAGGGGCTTCTGCTTTGCAGAAGCCCCTGATTTGAGTAAAACTAATTTTTAAAACGGTCTTTCATGCCCTTGGTGTAACTTTTAAGCTGTTCGTAGTTTTCTTCCTTCAAAGAAGCCTCAAAGCTTTCCAGGGCTTCGCGCTGGGCGCGGGTAAGCTTTTTGGGAACCTCTACCATAACCTTTACATACTGGTCGCCGCGGCCCCGCCCGTTTAAATAAGGAATTCCCTTGTTTTTTAAACGGAAAATTTTGCCGCTTTGGGTGCCCTCCGGCACAGAGTATTCCACCTTGCCGTCAATGGTGGGCACCACAACCTTGGCGCCCAGCACCGCCTGGCTTAAGGTAATGGGCACGGTAACGTGCACATCGTAATTCTCCCGCTCAAACAGGGTGTCGGGCCGCACGGTAATAATTACAATCAAATCGCCGTTGGGGCCTTTGTTCACACCAATATCGCCCTTGCCGCGCAGCGACAGGGTTTGGTCGTCGTCCACCCCGGCAGGTATTTTAATTTCCAGGTTTTTGGGCACGCCAACCCGGCCGGAGCCATGGCATTTGCTGCAGGGGTTTTGAATAATTTTGCCCTTGCCGCCGCAGCGGGTGCAGGGGCGGTTTTCCTGCATGGTTCCAAACACCGTGCGTTTGTTTACCGTTACAAAGCCGCGGCCGCCACAGTCGGGGCAGGTTTGGGGCGTGGTGCCCTTTTGGGCGCCGCTGCCGCCGCAGTCGGGGCAGGTGTCTTGCTGGGTAACCGAAATGGTTTTGGCAACCCCGTGCACCGCTTCCATAAAGGTAAGCACAAGGCTTACCCGTATATCGGCGCCGCGTTTGGGGGCGTTGGGGTCGGCCCGGCGGCTGCCGCCGGAAAACCCGCTTCCAAAAAAGGTGTCAAAAATATCGCCAAGGTCTACCCCAAACCCGCCTGTGCCACCAAAACCGCCGCCAAAGCCGCCCGCACCGCCCGCGCCTGCGCCATAGGTGGGGTCTACCCCCGCATGGCCAAACTGGTCGTACCGGGCCTTCTTTTCGGCGTCGCTCAGCACTTCGTAGGCCTCGCCAACCTCTTTGAAGTTTTTTTCAGCTTCATGGTCGCCGGGGTTCAAATCCGGGTGATATTTTTTGGCCTTTTTATGGTAGGCCTTTTTAATTTCACTTTCACTGGCATCTTTGGCAACACCAAGGACCTCGTAATAGTCCCGTTTATCAGCCAATCGCCTCACCTCTCCTCAAGCAGGGTCTAAAACGCAGAGCGTTTTGTGTAATATTTGCCGAAACTGCATGGCGCGCGGTGGCCCAGCAGGCTACCGCGCGCATACCTGTTATAGTAATATAATTACTTGTCGCCGTCAACCTCGGTAAAGTCTGCGTCAATTACGTCGTCGGCAGAAGAAGAGGAGGCGTTGTTGTCTGCCTCGGGGGCGGCCTGCCCGGCACCGGCTTCCGAGTAAACCTTGCTGCTAACCTCGTGCAGCACCTTTTGCAGGGCTTCCTGCTGGGCCTTAATGGCCTCCAGGTCTTCGCCTTCCAGCGCTTTTTTCAGGCTGTCTTTCGCGCCGGTAAGCTTTTCTTTATCTTCGGCAGAAAGCTTGTCGCCCAGGTCGGCAATGGTTTTTTCGGTTTGGTAAACCATCGAGTCGGCCGAATTGCGGGTTTCAATTTTTTCTTTCTGCTTGCGGTCTTCGTCGGCATATTGCTCGGCTTCATGCACCGCTTTTTCAATATCGTCCTTGCTCATGTTGGTAGAGGCGGTAATGGTAATGCGCTGCTCTTTGCCGGTGCCAAGGTCTTTGGCAGACACGGCCACAATGCCGTTGGCGTCAATGTCGAAGGTTACCTCAATTTGGGGCACGCCGCGGGGGGCGGCGGGAATGCCGTCCAGGTGGAAGGTGCCGAGGGACTTGTTGTCCTTCGCCATTTCGCGCTCGCCCTGCAAAACATTTACCTCAACGCTGGGCTGGTTGTCGGCCGCGGTGGAGAAAATCTGGCTCTTTTTGCTGGGGATGGTGGTGTTGCGCTCAATAATTTTGGTGCACACGCCGCCCATGGTTTCAATGCCAAGAGAAAGCGGGGTAACGTCCAAAAGCAGCATGCCTTTTACGTCGCCGCCCAAAACGCCGCCCTGAATGGCAGCGCCAAGCGCAACGCATTCGTCGGGGTTAATGCCCTTGGAAGGGTCGGTGCCCATGTATTTTTTAACGGCTTCCTGCACGGCGGGAATACGGGTGGAACCGCCCACCAGAAGAATCTTGTGCAGCTCGCTGGGCTTCAGGCCCGCGTCTGCCAAAGCGCGCTTTACCGGGGCCATGGTTCTTTCCACAAGGTCTGCGGTAAGCTCGTCGAACTTGGCGCGGGTAAGGGTGGTGTCAAGGTGCTTGGGGCCGGCGGCATCGGCGGTGATAAAGGGCAGGTTAATTTGGGTGGAAGTTACGCCGGAAAGCTCAATTTTGGCTTTTTCGGCGGCCTCCTTCAAGCGCTGGGCGGCCATGCGGTCGCTGCGCAGGTCAATGCCGTTTTCTTTCTTGAATTCTTCGGCCAGCCAGTTGATAACCCGCTCGTCAAAGTCGTCGCCGCCAAGGCGGGTATCGCCCGCGGTGGAAAGCACCTCGGTAACGCCGTCGCCCATTTCAATAATGGAAACGTCGAAGGTGCCGCCGCCAAGGTCGTACACCATCAGCTTTTGGTCGGCCTCTTTGTCCATGCCGTAGGCAAGGGCGGCCGCGGTGGGCTCGTTGATAATACGTTTCACATTCAGGCCCGCAATGGCGCCGGCGTCTTTGGTGGCCTGGCGCTGCGAATCGCTGAAATAGGCGGGCACGGTGATAACCGCGTCGGTTACCTTTTCGCCAAGGTAAGCCTCGGCGTCCGCCTTCAGCTTGGCAAGAATCATGGCTGAAATTTCTTGCGGGGTGTAGTTTTTGTCGTCAATTTCCACCTTTTCCGAGGTGCCCATTTTACGTTTGATGGAGGCAATGGTGCGGTCGGGGTTGGTGATGGCCTGGCGTTTTGCAACCTGGCCAACCAGGCGTTCGCCTGTTTTGGTAAAGCCTACCACCGAGGGGGTGGTACGTGCGCCTTCTGCGTTGGGAATAACAACGGCCTCGCCGCCTTCCATAACGGCGATACAGCTGTTGGTGGTACCAAGGTCAATACCTACAATTTTGCTCATAATAAAGTGCTCCTTTTGCAATGTTTAGAGTGTTTGTTTAAATTTATATAAAAATAGGGGAAAGTCTTTTTTAAGGGCGGGTTTTTGCAAAACCAAAAGCTTTTTGCGGGCCCGCATAAAAACGGTTTTCGGCTAGGGGGCAACCGCCACCATGCTGTGGCGCACCACCTTGCCGTTCAGGGTATAGCCCTTTTGCATTACCCGGGTAACGCTGCCGCTTTCGGCGCCTTCGGCCTCCTCCTGCATCACCGCATTGTGAAGCTCGGGGTCGAAAGGTTTGCCAAGCGCTTCAATTTCATGAATGCCAAGCTTTTCAAAAATTTCGCCGCACTTTGCAAGGGTAAGCAGAACCCCCTTTTTGTACTCCTCGTCGGTGGTTTCGGTTTGGGCGGCCGCTTCCAAAGTGTCCAGCACGGGCAGCAGCTGGCAGGCGGCATGGCCAAGGCCATTGCCGAAAGCGCCCTCCTGCTCTTTCTGGCTGCGCTTGCGGTAATTGTCGTACTCGGCGGCGGTGCGCAGCAGCAAATCGCTGGTTTCCGCCAGCTTTTTTTCCGCATCGGCGGCCTTTTGCTCGGCAGCGGCCAGTTTGGCTTCAAGCCCGGAAAGGGTTTTTTCTTCCTTCTTTGCTTGCTTGGAAGTTTTTTCAGCAGGCATTTCCTCCTGCGGGGGGGTGGTTTCCACAGGGGGCACCGGCACGCCGGTTTCCTGCATTTCGGGGGTTTCTTTTTGTTTGGCCATTCAAGCGATCTCCTTATTGTTTGTTCAGAGCATACCGGGCAAGGCCGTTTAAGCGGCAGAGCCGCTCATGGCTTTGCCCAGCAGCCCGCCGAAATATTCAAGCTGGGGAATCACCTCGCAAAAGCTCATGCGGGCGGGGCCTGCCACGGCAATGGCGCCCGTAAGGCCGCCCCCGGCAAGGTAGCGGCTGGTTAAAAGGCAAAGGCCGGGAATTGGCTTTGCAAACTCTTCCCCCAACAGCACCGCAACCCGGCCCGATTGAGGATAAACAAGGTTTTCCAGCTGGGTGGGTTCGTTAAAAAACTCCATTAGGGCATGCAGGTTTTCCTCCAGCTCGGGCCAAAGCAAAAAGTACTTTTGGCCCTCCACATAAACGCTGGGGGTGCCTACCTCTGCCAACAGGGTAAGCGCGGCGGAAAGAACCGGCCAGTAGCGGTTGCCGCCTTCGCCAAAGGCGTCTACCATATTGCGAACCGTACCTGCCGAAACGTCGGCCTCGGCCACAAACCGCAGAAAGCGGTTTAAAATTTGCGCGGCCCTTCCGGCGTCCTCCTTGGAAAATTCAAAATCTACCTTGGCAACCCGGGTGCGCACCCCCCCCGCGTTGGTAACCGCCAAAACCGCCGCGGTGTAACGCCCCACCTGCAACACGTCAAAATGGGCAATGCGCATATCTTCGGCGCGGGGGGTGGTGGTTACCACGGCACATTGCAAAAGGTCGGCAAACGCTTTTGCAGCGCCCTGGGCAAGTTTTTCGGGGTCGTGGTCCAGTTCCAGAAACATCCGGTCAATACGCTGCATTTCGGCGCGCGAAATACCGGAGGAGGTTCCCAGCAAATTGTCTATATAATAACGGTAGCCCTTGGCGGTGGGCACGCGCCCCGCAGAGGTGTGGGGCTGCTCCAGCAGGCCAAGGCGGGTAAGGGCGGCCATTTCGTTGCGCAGGGTGGCGGAGGAAACGGCCAGGTCAAAGTATTGGGAAAGCAGGTTCGAGCCAATTGGCTCGGCATTGGTGGAATACAGCGATACGATGGCTGTCAGTATGCGCTGTTTTCTGTCGTCCATCGCCATTCCATCCTCTCCCTTCTCAGATTACTTAGCACTCTAACTCAATGAGTGCTAATATCATTTTACCTTAATTTTAAAGGATGTCAAGCGATTATTCCAACTATTTTGTGTTTTAACAAAAATAACACAAACAAACAAAAAAGGCGGCCCTCTACACGTGTAGAGGGCCGCGGGGCGGTACAGGCAAAGCGGCAAAACAAAGGCGGGGTGGCAAGGTGCCCTGGCTGCAAACCGGGCGGCCGCCTGCTTTGGCCGTTACAAAAATGGGCTCTGAATATTTACCGGAAAGCTGCGCCGGGGCGGCCAAAGAACAAACGCGGCCGGCACCATAAATAAAAATGCCCAAAAGCCCTGCAAAAGCATGGTGATGGCAGAGGGCAAAGACAACAGGTTTGCAATGTTGTTTAGAACGGTAACGGCCAAAAAGCAAAAGGAGACGTATAACACGGGGGCAAACCGGTTGCGAAGCAATTTGGAAGAACAAAGGGCGGCCCACAGCAAAAGAAGAACGGTGTAAGGCAAAGCGTTGGACGAAGGTGCAAAGGTGGCAATTCGCATTAAAAACATCACCCCGCCCAGCGCGGCAAAGGCCCCGGCCAGCGGGTAAGCCCAAAAATTAACCGGGCCGGGTTTGGCGGGCGCCTCGCCCTTTTGGGAAACGGCGAAAAAAACATAAACAAACCCACCGGCCAAAACCAGCAGCGAAACAGCAGCAAACACCGGCAAAAGCGGAAAAGCCACCCTGAATTCAAGGGGAATGGCGGTACTTTCCGACAAAAGAATTGAAAAGGCATTGAGAATGCTGCCGGTTAACAGGGTTACCATAATGGAAGGCAGCCGAAGGAAATAAATAAAAAACCCGTTTACCAGCCCAACCAGTGTTCCTACCAGCAGGGCGGCGGCAAGGCCTGCAAGCAGAGAGCCGTTGTTTATCAGCGAAACGGCCCAAAACGAGCAAAAGGAAGCCGTAAAAGAAACCGAAAAATCGGGGCCAAGGGTGGCGGTGGTAATGGCCACGGCCACGGCAAGGGGAAGAACCATAAAAAATTGAAGAAACACGTTGGAAAGGTTTACCGCCATAAAAAAGTTTGGGGCCAGCAAAACCAGCGCGAAAACGGCGGCCAGCAGCAAGGCCATGGGAATAAAGCCTAAACCGTTTTCCAGAAAAACGCGCGCCGCGCTTTTTGGGGCGGCAGGCGGCTGCCAGGCAGGGGCCTGGGGCTGGGCAAAATAGGCGGGCGCAGGAGGCGCCGGGGCAAAGGCAGGCGCCCCGCAGTTTTCACAAAAAGCGGCACCGGCCGCCAGGGGGTTTCCGCAAGAAGTACAGTTGCTCATTGCTTTTGCTCCTCTCTGGTTGCAGGGCAGCGCGGTGCAAAGGCTGCCGGGAAATGGCGCGGCCTCTTTTGCCGCTTAAAAATTTAAAATGCGCAGGCAGCCCCGCTTTGCCGGGCGGGCATTTTTACAAAGCAACACAGCGGAAGGAAAAAAAGAATCCCTGCCGCCTGCGGGGCCTTTTGCCGCCGCTGTGTGGGTAAGCTTGCAATTTTGCGCGGGCGGCCGCGGCGGGCTTAGCCCTGGGCGCTGCCTTCAAGGCCCAGCTCTTTTGCGTAGGGGCGCATGCCCGCAATGCAAATTTCAATTAACTCGCCCAGTTCCATATCCAAAAGCCCGGCCCCTTTTTGTATAACCCCGCGGTCTATTTTGGCCGCAAAGCCCTTACTTTTAAACTTATCTTTTACGCTTTTTGCCTTTAAGTCCAAAATGCCGCTGGGGCGCATTTTGGCGGTGGCGCTTATCAGGCCGGTCAGCTCGTCCACGGCATACAGGCTTTTTTCAAGGCTGGTAAGGGGCTCTACCTCGTTGCAAAGGCCCCAGCCGTGCGCCATAATGGCCCGCACGCTTTCTTCGTCTACCCCGGCGGCCAGCAGGGGCTGCTGGGTGTGCTGCAAATGCTCTTCGGGGTATTGCTCGTAATCGTAGTCGTGCAGGTAGCCAACCGCCCGCCAATACGCCGCATCCTCGCCAAAATGCACCGCCATAGCCCCCATGGCGGCGCTTACCGCAAGGGCGTGCTGCAGCAGGTGGGGTTCGGTGGTGGTGGTGGCCAAGAGCGCCTGCGCCGCGGGCAATGTCAATTTTTCCATACAAAAGCCTCCGTTGCCAAAATATTTGCATGGGCCTTTGGCCGGTGCGGGTTGCAGGGGGCGGCGGGCCATACAGTATAATATACTACATATCATATAGGCAAACAGGAATATCTTCAAGCCAAAAACGGAAGATTTTTTAAAAAAATTGTTTTCCAAAGAGAAATTTTGGCGCATTGGCCCGTATTGGCCAAAGTAAAAAAATAAAAGGCATTATCTTTAAAAAAACAAAGGGTGGTTTATGAATTGTGCCAATAGGGCCGGGCGCTTACTCTATGGTATAATAGTAAAAAAGCCGCTTTGGCAAAACAGAGGTAAAAACCATGAAAAACACAGCAAGGCTAATTGAGGTGGCAACCGGGCGCGAGCCGGCCGATTTTGTTTTTAAAAATGTAAATGTGGTTAATGTGTTTACCAATGAAATACTGCCGGGCGATGTGGCCCTTGCAGACGGCTACATTGCCGGAATAGGCAGCTATACCGGCAAAGAGGAAAAAGACTGCACCGGGAAGTACCTTTGCCCCGGGTTTATAGACGCCCACCTGCATATAGAAAGTACCATGGTGCTGCCCGCC
>JBKEBR010000497.1:0-4687 GCA_047973285.1 Oscillospiraceae bacterium
CTGGTGCCCCCGCGCGGCCAGCAGGTTTGAAATGGCAAGGCTAATGGTTCCGGTGCCGCCAATAAGCAAAATTTTCATAATGGGCATCGCTCCTTCTGTGTTTATGGGGAAATGCGCGGTGTTGTGCGGCGTGGGTTATAAGGCGGCGGTTTTGTTTGCCCCGCGCCGGGTTGCCCGGTTCAGCGCCTCGGTAAAAAGCAAAATGCAAAGGCTGAACAACAGGGGAAAGTAGGGAATTAAAGCCACATTTATGTTGTTGGCAACAAGGCCAACCACCGGGGGAATAAAGGTGCTGCCGCAATAGGCAAAGGCCATTTGCAGGCCCATTATTTTTTGGGAATTCTGCGCGCCAAAATTGTAGGGGGTTTCGTGAATAAGGCTGGGGAAAACCGGGGCACAGCCAAGGCCCATCAGCAACAGGGCCCCCATGGAAAAGTAAGAAGAAAGGGGCAGCGCCAGCAGCAAGGCCCCGGCCACAATTACAACAATGCCGGTGCGTATAAGCTGCTTGCTGGTAAATTTAATGGTTAAAAACCCGTTTAAAAAGCGCCCTATGGTAATGCCGCCGTAATACAGGGCAACGGCGCGGGCGGCGCTGGGGGCGGCAAAGCCCCGGGCCTCTACAAGGTAGCTGCTGCCCCACAGGCCAATGGTGTACTCAATGGCACAGTAAAGCGAAAAGGTAAACAGGGCGAACAGAACACCGGGCACCTTGAACACATTTTTGGCGGGCGGCGCCTGCGTTTCAGCTTTCGGCTGGCTTTGGGCGGCGGGCTGGGCGGTGCCGTTTGCCTTTTTCCACAGCGGCAGCGAGAGAAACAGCAGGGCGCACACCGCCAGCTGAATTAAAGAAATGGTGAGGTAGCCCCCGCGCCAATTGTCTTTTTGCAGGTAACCGGCAATAATCAGCGGCCCGCAAACCGCCCCCACCCCCCAAAAGCAGTGCAGCCAGCTCATGTGGTGGGCCTTGTAGTGCAGCGCAATATAGTTGTTCAGGCCCGCGTCCACCGCGCCGGCCCCAAGGCCAAGGGGCACCGCCAGCAGTATCATCCATACAAACGAATGGCTGAAAGAAATGCCCAGCAAAGAAACAGCCGTTAAAAAAACGCTCACTGCGGTAACAAGGCCGGTGCCAAAGCGGCGAATCAGCTTTTCGCAGAACAGGCTGGAAACAATGGTGCTGCCGGAAATAATCATGGTGATAATACCGGCTGAATCCAGCGCCATGCCAAACTCCAGCCGCATCATGGGCCAGGAGGCGCCCAGCAGGGAATCGGGCAGGCCAAGGCTGATAAAGGCGATGTAAATAATCAGTAAAAAAAGGGTTGCCATACTGCTCTCCTGTACAAAAGGGTTTGTTGTTTTTTGAAAAAGGCGGGCGGGCCTACAGCGGTTTTTCTATCAGCTGTACGGTGTTTTCCACATATTCCCGCACAAGCGCCAGCAGCCCCAGCATAATATGGGGGGAAAAGCTCGCTTCAAAATATATTTCGGGCAGCTGCTGTGCCGGCAGCAGCTGCCGGCAGCTTTGCCGTATGGCGGGCAGCATGCCCGCTTGCAAAAGGCCGCCCCCCAGCAAAAGAATGTGGGGGCTGACAATGGCAATTAAAGAAACCAGGGTTTTGGCCACGGTGTCAACAAGGGCGGGGCCTGCCACCGGCCTGCCCCGGCGCACCTCCTCCGGCATAAAAGGCAGCCAGGCAATTTCGCCGGCAAAATTGCCCGCGCCGCGCATAATGCGGCCGTCGGCCAAAAGCCCCGCGCCCGGCCCGTTGCCAAGGGGAAAAAGCACCCCCGCAACCGAGGCAGCAGGGGCAAGGCCCCGGCTTTGGTGAAACCCCAAAACGGCAAGGTTCATATCATTCTCCAAAAAAACCGGCAGGCCAAGTGCCTTTTGCAGCTGCTCTGCCAAAGGGCAGTTGTTGAAAGCCGGAATATCGCAGTAGGCAACGCTTTTCCCGTTTTGTACAACGCCCGGTATGCCAAGGGCCACAATGCTTATGCCGGGGTGCCCGGCTATTTGCGTTTCAATAAAATGGGTTAAGCCCTTCACTGTCAGCGCATCAAATTTCTGCAAAGCTTCGCTTACCGGTTGCCCCAAAAGGTTAAAAACCGTGCTTTGCGCGGCGGGGCGGTGGTTGTCGAACGAAAGGGAAATACACAGCCAGTAAGAAAAATGGGGGTTGTAGTGGTATTGCGCGGCGGGCCGCCCGCTGCCCGCTGTGGGCAGGGGGGTTTCCAGCACTTCGCCGGTGGCGGCCAGCTGGTTTACAATGGTGTTGCAGGTGGCGTAAGAAAGCCCGCTGGCCCGGGCAATTTCCGCCTTGGTGCTGCCGGGTGCCTTTTTTAAAGCCCTGCGTATGGCGTTTGCATTGATAATGCGCAGCTGCCGGGTGTTGCCTGCCAAGGTGGGTCCCCCCTTTTGTTGTATAAGAATATGGCAAAAATGCAAAGCCGGGTGGTATGCCTTATAGGCAAACACGCTGTGCAAAGGCCAGGGCAATTATTACAATAGTTATTATAAGTAGTGTTTTAATTAAAGTCAAGCATAAAAAAGTTTGAAAAGCAGCCACAGGCGGCAACACGCACGGGGACTTTACATTTAGTAAATTAGTGGTATAATAAACTTAGTAATTTAGTAAAGGGTGAGAAAAATGAAAATTCCTACCACACTTAAACATAAGCCGGTTGTTGTGTCTGAAAACTACGAGAAGGTAGACGGGCGCAGCGCCTACCACAGCGACGCAAAGGGCCTTTCCCTTGGGCTGGCCCAGTGGAACGACAGGGGCCGGGTGGATATTTCTGCAAAAATATGGCGGTACACAGGCGAAAAATGGAGCCGCCAGTCGGAAGAAATGCCCCTGCACCGCGTGCTGGACCTGGCCCTGCTTGTGTGCAGCGCCAAAAAATATTTCAAAGAAGCCTATAGAACGCCGGGCCTTTACAACCCCGAAAAGCCGGAGATAGAGCGCATACCGTTGCAGGGCGACGCCCTTACCGCTGCGGTTTGCACCGAAAACCCCCTTATTCAAGAGGATATCCAGCTGTTCGCGCAGGCGCTGGCCAACGACGACGAGCTGCTGAGCGAGCGCCTGCACCGCCTGGCGGACATGCTGGCGGAGCTGGGGTACGGGCGGGGTGCAAACGCCGCCGGGTAGGCGGCGCAAGCCTTATGGCCCTTGCGCTGCGGGGGCTATAAGCATACCCTGTTTCAAAAAAAGCAATACAAAACGCCGAAAACGGCGTTTTGTATTGCTTACACAAAGCGAAAGCCGGCGTCGTTAAGGCGCCGGCAGTTTTTTTGCATTTAATCAGGCGCGGCATGCCGTTTCGGCACGGCCCGGCGGGCGAAATAAAAGAGGCATGTTCCGGTTGGCATTGGCGGCCATTCGGGCCAACAAGGCCCTGCCGCAGGCTGCCCGGTGCCGCTTTTAGTAGTTTTCCGCCTTAATCAGGAAGAAGGCCTGCGGGTGTTGGCAAACAGGGCACAGCTTGGGAGCGGCCTTGCCAATTACAATGTGGCCGCAGTTGGCGCATTGCCAAATTTGGTCGCCGTCGCGGCTAAACACAAGCCCGCCCTCTACATTGGCCAGCAGCTTGCGGTAACGCTCTTCATGGGTTTTCTCAATGGCGCCCACCTTTTCAAACAAAAAGGCAATTTTTTCAAAACCCTCTTCGCGCGCCTCTTTGGCAAAGGTGTCGTACATATCGGTCCATTCGTAGTTCTCGCCGTCGGCGGCATCCTTCAGGTTAACGTTGGTGGTGGGACTTTCGCCGTCGTGCAGCAGCTTAAACCAAATTTTGGCGTGCTCCTTCTCGTTTATGGCAGTTTCCTCAAAAATGGCGGCAATCTGCTCGTACCCTTCGCTGCGTGCCTTGCTGGCATAATAGGTGTACTTGTTGCGCGCCTGGCTCTCGCCGGCGAATGCGGCAGCCAGGTTGGCGGCTGTTTTGCTTCCTTTTAGTTCCATGGTATAGCCTCCCGTAAAATGGTTTATATATGTACACTGCAAAGCCTATTGCTTTGTTTTGCAGTGGGTACAACAGTTTGGGCAAAGGCCGCTGAAGGTAATGTCGTAGCTTTCAAACCAAAAGCCGTCGGGGTTCGGCACCTGCTGCAGCATGTCAAAATTATAAGGCAGGGCAACATCAAACACACCGTTGCAGGCGGTGCATTTAAAATGGTAATGGGGGGTTACGTCGTAGTCAAAGCGGTCGGCGGCGTTCAGGTGGCTAATGCGCTGTATTTCGCCTTGCTCGGCCAAAAGGCTCAGGTTGCGGTATACGGTGCCCCGGCTTATGCTGGGGTGGCTTTCGGCAATATACTGGTAAATTTCATCGGCCGTGGGGTGGTTGTGCAAATGCTGTACCGCTTCCAGCACCAGCTTCCGCTGTATGGTGTTCCGCATTGTACTCATAGCAATATTAGCTCCTTAATAGGATATGTTACTATTATTATAGCACTGTTTTCGCGTTAGTCAACAGTTGCCATAAAATAAACCGCAGGGTTTTCGCAAGGGCCTGCAAACCGGCTGCCTGCAAACGGCGGGGGTGCCATTTTCCAGGAAAGGTGCTATTATAAATACAGCACCGCTCTTGTAAAAAATATAAAGGGGCGGCACGGCGGGCAAAGCGGCAATGTCGCCGCGGCCAACCTTAATTTTGGAGAAAAGTATGAATACCGCAA
>JBKEBR010000498.1:0-4137 GCA_047973285.1 Oscillospiraceae bacterium
ATTTTGCGGCGGGTGGTGCGCTGAATGGCCCCAAAGTTCACAAAAATGCCCTGGGCGGTTTCGGGGCGCAGGTACACCTCGTTTTTGGCGTCCTCGGTAACGCCCATAAAGGTTTTGAACATAAGGTTAAACTTGCGAATGTCGGTAAAATCTGACTTGCCGCAATTCGGGCAGGTAATGCCGTGCTCTTTAATGTAGGTTTCCATCTGGACAAAATCCATGCCCGCGGGGTTGCCGCCGTCGGCCTCGATAAGCTGGTCGGCCCGGTAGCGGGTTTTGCAGGCGCGGCAGTCCATCAGCGGGTCGGAAAAGCCGCCCACATGGCCGGTGGCCACCCACACCTCGGGGTTCATTAAAATGGCGCTGTCCAGCCCTACGTTGGTGGGGCTTTCCTGCACAAACTTTTTCCACCAGGCGCGTTTTACGTTGTTTTTAAACTCTACGCCAAGAGGGCCGTAGTCCCACGTGTTGGCAAGGCCGCCGTAAATTTCGCTGCCGGGGAAAATGTAGCCGCGGTTGCGGCACAGGGCTGTAATGGCATCCATGGTTTTTTGGCTGTTTTGCATAATGTTCCTCCGCTTTTGTACACGTACTTGGTAAAAGCACGTGCCATATTAAAAGCCGCGCCGCCCGCAAAAAAAGCGGGCCGTGCCGCAGCTTTCGTATTATTGTACGGCTTTAGCCGCAGCACTGTCAAGCAAAAGCGCGCTGCCGCGCAAAACAGTATTGACGAAGCGGCGGCGTTTGCCTTATAATAAGGTACGTTGCCCGCCAAAAGGGCCATAGCGGGGTGTAGCGCAGGTGGTAGCGCGCTTGCTTTGGGAGCAAGATGCCGCAGGTTCGAGTCCTGTCACCCCGACCATCAAAAACACTTCTAGTGTTCATAAAGACAAAAACAGGTTGGTGTTTGCCAGCCTGTTTTTGTGTTGCCAGGAAATATTTTTTATTGCATAAATTTTTGCGAAGGCTAATCTCTTACTCCAATGCGCTGCTTATCATACTTGCTGTTAATAATTTCATCCACCAACGCAATTGCATAATCTGCATAGCTTATGCGGCTCTTGCCATTTTCCGATTTCGTTAGCACTTCCCCGGTGATAACATAGTTTCCGGTTTTCTCGCCCTCAAACTCAAACTGTACCGGCGGGCTAATCACCGTCCAGTGCAAATTTTGTGTCGCTTTAAGGTAATTTAAAGAATTTGCCCCGGCGGTTGACAATGGTTTAAATTCCGCGGGGAACATATCCGTATCTTTAAATTGAACGGTTTTTTCTTCATCTACATACAGGCTGCCCGCACCGCCAATTGCAATTAAGCGTGTTTTTGTTCCAGAAACCAGGCCCGCAAGGTGTTTGATGCTTTCAAGATGCAAATGCACCGCATTCAGCGGTGAAGAAAAAGCATCAACCACTACTTCAAAAACCGCCAAATCTACTTTTGTAAGGCTGAATAAATCTTTTTCAATAAATGGAACTTTGTTGTCTGTTAATTTTTTGCCGTTTCGAACAATAGCCGTAACATCTAAATTTCGGCCCAATGCCTCTTTTAGTATAAGCCCCCCGGCTTTACCTGTTGCGCCAATAATGCCAATTTTCATAAAACAACCTCTATTTCATATTGCTTTTTTATGGTATTTTAATTATACTTTGTTTATAAAACTTATCAAGTACGCAGAAATTAAGTACCAGGTACGAAATAGCGTACTTAATTTATTGGAGAGCTTTATGAATATGAAGGCTGAAATTACCTATAAACAATTTCTTGAAACCATAAATTCCAACAATTCCGACCACCCCGGCGAGTGCCCTGTTCTTTATGTGTTTGCTATTTTGCATGGAAGATGGAAAAACCATGTTTTATTTGAAATGAGCAAATTCGAATTTATTCGGTTTGGCCAGTTGAAAAAAATTATTCCCTCTATTACCAATACAATGCTAACCTCCACACTTCGTGAATTGGAGGAGGACGGGCTGGTAAACAGGGTTCAGTTTAATGAAATACCGCCCCATGTTGAGTATTCGCTGACCAACAAAAGTAAAGAGCTGATGCCTGTATTTTATGAAATGTATAAATGGGGAACAAAATATTTTGCAAAGAAATAAGTTTTAAATTTTCCGAAATAACGCCCGCCCAAAGGTGGGCTGGGCATTTTTTGCCTATTTGTGCCGGAAAGCCTTGTTTTATGCGGCTTTCCGCTTATTTCTTTATACCCCTTCGCAATGCTTTATCGCGCCGCTGCGAACAGCCGCAGAACCTTTGTGCCAACAAAAACAGGCCGGGTTGCCTCAGCCTGTTTTTGTTGGCAGGTATCTTTCTGCCTTTTCCTTTTTTATTTCTTTTCAATGCGTTATAATAGCACTGACATAACCGCAGATAACCCTTAATTTGAATAAAAGGTGGATGCCCGTGCGGATAATGGACTGGTTGTTGAACGGGGACATTGTTATTCAGCATTTGGCGAATAACTACTTGCTGGAGCATGCCTTTAACCACCACAACGGGGGCTATATTGCCAAATACCTGGAGCTGTATGATGTGGCCGGGCAAGAGTGGGGCGGGAGCATTTATTCCCGCAAGTGGGTATCCAGCACCTACACATTGCTGGAGCTAAAATACATGGAAATTCACCATGACAATTCCTGTTATCAGGCGGCCACAAAAAAGGTGTTGAACGGCCTTTGGAATAACCACGGAAAGATTTCCAAAACCAGGTACCAGGATATGTGCATGTCTGCAATGCTGCTAAGCCTTGTTTGCTATGGAAGAAGCAGCGATTGCAGGGTAAATGAAATGGTTGATTACATTCTTTTGCACCAAATGGATGATGGCGGCTGGAATTGTGCCTGGGATTCGGTTCATAACCGTTCGGCTGTCGGCTCGGTGCATACAACTATTTCTGTGCTGGAAGCGCTTGCGGACTATGAAAAATACGGGTATTCTTACCGCCTGGCTGAAATTAAACGGCAGGCGGCTTTGGGGCAGGAATACCTGTTGAGCCGCAGGCTGTTTAAAGCGCTGAAAACCGGTGAGGTCATCCGCCAAGACATGGCCTGCTTTCACTACCCCTGCCGTTGGAAGTACGATTGTTTTCGGGCGCTGGAGTATTTTGCGCACATTGGGCACCCGTATGACATTCGAATGCAGGACGCATTGAATTTGGCGAAGGCCGCTTTGAAAAACGGTTACATCCCCAAAGGGAAAAGCTATTCCGGCAAAATTCATTTTCCCCTTGAAACCGGCCAAAAAGGGCGGTTTAATACCTACAGGGGGCTGCTTATTTTAAAGCATTATGAGGACAAAGCGTACCGGGAAACCATTCGCACAGAATTTACATACAAATAGCCCGCCGGGTTCCGGTTTGCCGGTTTGCCCCGCTCGTATACATCGTTCCCCATTCGCTTGCCCCGCCGCAAAGTTTTATTTTATGTTGGTTTTTGGGGCTGCTGTTTTGGGCGCTTGCACCAAAATTGTTTCTACGGGAATTGGGCAGCCCTTCGGCAGAAAGTTTTTTTGTTCTATGCAATTTCAAACATGCTTTGAATGTGGTAGGCTTCATTTGCGAGGGGAACCCGTTGCGGCGGCAGGCGCTGAATACGCCTGTTGTTACAAAAGCAACCTCCCCGTTATTGAGCGTATTGAAAAGAGGATTGGCGGCATGAAAGCAAAAACACTTCGCGTTTCTTCGGTTTTTCCCGCGGCTGTTGACGACATCTGGAACAAAATTCAACGGCTGGAGACACTGCAATATATCGCTGCCCCCTACGCCACGTTTACGCCGCAGGACAAAGGCATGCTTTTGTGGCAGAAGGGCCACAGGGCCGATTTTCAGCTGAAATTGTTTGGGCTGTTTCCCATGGGAATACACTCGATTGCGGTGGTTCAATTCGACAGGGACACGCTTTCCATTTATACAAACGAGCGCAACCGGAGCGTCCCGGTTTGGAACCACAGAATTTTAATAGAGCCAACCGGCGCCGCGGCGTGCCGTTACACCGATGAAGTTGAAATTATGGCGGGCTGGAAAACAATTTTTGTGTTTTGGTGGAGCGGGTTGTTTTACCGGCACCGTCAAAAGAAATGGAAAAAGCTGTTGGCCGAAAAATAGCGGCCTCCACCCTCTTTTTCTTTAAAAATACG
>JBKEBR010000499.1:0-3712 GCA_047973285.1 Oscillospiraceae bacterium
TGCGAAAAACGCACAATTGGCGCTGGCGGCGGCTTTGGATATAGGGCGCTGCTGGAAGGCACAAAAATTGAACTGATGGACAGTGCAATTTTAGCGTATTGGCAATGCGCAGAAAGCAAGGAAAAGCGCGTGCAAAAAATCAGTTACTAACAGGGCGACCTGTTGTAAATATTACCGATACCGCCGGGTAAGCGGGAACAGGAGAATTTATTATGGCAGAAGAATTTACACCAATTACCACGCAAGAGCAATTCGATTTGGCTATTGGCGAGCGCATCAAGCGCGAACGTGAAACCTTGTCTAAAAAATATGGAGATTATGAAGCCATAAAGGGCAAAGTTTCTGAATATGAAACAAAGATTGGTGAATTGAATACATCAATCCGCGCCACCGCCGAGAAATACAGCGGGTACGACAAACAGCTGGAAGAATTGCAGGGAAAAGTCAAGGGCTACGAGGCCAACTCGGTAAAAATGCGAATTGCCCGCGATGCCGGTATTCCCTATGAATTGGCAGAAAGGCTTACCGGGGAAAATGAAGCGGCCATAAAGAAAGACGCCGATATGCTGGCAAAACTGCTCGGCAAAAGCACCACACCCGCGCCGCTCAAAGATTCAGAGCCCGCTGGGGACAACAAAAAAGAAGCGGCCTATCGTGCGCTAACCGCCCAGCTGATAAATAAAGGAGAGTAAAACATGAGTGATGTATTAAGCAAAGGTTCCCTTTTTCCCGAAGAACTTATTCCCGATTTTATTCAAAAGACCACCGGGGCAAGCGCCCTCGCCAAACTGTGCGCTGCAAAGCCTATTCCCTTCAATGGCCAGAAAGAATTTACCTTCCAACTGGACAAAGAAGTTGATGTTGTGGCCGAAAACGGCGCAAAAAGCAAGGGCGGCGCAACTGTCGCGCATGTAACCATCGTGCCCATTAAAGTGGAATATGGTGCCAGAATTTCCGACGAATTTGTTTATGCTACCGAGGATGTGCAGCTGGACTATTTAAAGGCATTCTCCGAAGGCTTCGCCATCAAAGTGGCAAAGGGCATCGACCTTATGGCATTCCACGGGATTAACCCGCGTACCGGCTCCGCATCTACCGTTATTGGCGGCAATCATTTTGATAGCAAGGTAACGCAGACGGTTACCATCGCAGCAGGCGACAAACCCGACGATAATATTGAAGCCGCGATTGCTATGGTACAGGCCAGCGAGCGGGATGTAAACGGCCTTATTCTTGCGCCGGTATTTAAAGCGGCGCTTGCTGCGCAAACCACCGCTGATGGCACCAAACTTTACCCGGATTTGGCTTGGGGCAATAACCCCGGAAATGTGAACGGGCTGCGGTTGGAGGCGACCTCTAACCTTTCCGCAAATTCCAGCCTAGACAGGGCAATTGTTGGCGACTTTGCCGGTGCCTTCAAATGGGGCTATGCAAAGCAAATCCCCATTGAAATTATCAAGTATGGCAACCCCGACAATGACACCACCCTGGGCGACCTCAAGGGGCACAACCAGATTTACCTGCGCGGCGAGGTTTATCTTGGCTGGGGCATTCTGGATGCCGCCGCATTCGCGTTCGTAAAGGAGGTATAAAATGAGATACCGAAATGAACAAACCGGCGCAGAAATAGAAACGCCTTGCGTCATTTCTGGTGGTGGCTGGCAGCCGGTAATTTCTGCCAGCGACCCGCCCGCCAGCGACCCGCCCGCCACCAAGAAGGCAACCGCAAAAAAGACGGGTGGGAAAAGTGAATAATTACGCAACGCTGGACGATATAACGGCGCTATGGCGTCCCATGACGGCAGAGGAACAGACCCGTGCAACATCGCTTCTCCCCGTTGTATCTTCATCCTTGCGCGTTGCGGCCCACGCCGTGGGCAAAGACCTTGATTCCATGGTTGCAGACAGCGGAGATTTGGAGCATGTCGCGAAATCGGTTGTCGTTGATGTTGTAGCACGTACCCTTATGACATCAACGAACCAAGAGCCAATGGCACAAATAAGTGAAAGTGCTGGGGGATATAGCGCCTCCGGCACTTTTTTGGTGCCGGGCGGCGGCTTGTTTATTAAAAAAACCGAACTGGAACGGTTGGGCCTGCGCCGGCAAAGATTTGGAGTGATAGAACCGTATGGCCGCAATGATTAAGGGCATTACCGTAAAACTGCACGAAAAAACAAAAACGGGCACGGATGCTTTTAATAAGCCGATTTACAGCGAAATTCCGGTTGATGTCGAAAACGTGCTTGTTACCCCGGTTTCTGCCGATGATGTTATAAGCAACCTGCAACTCACAGGGAAACGCGCTGAATATGAACTTTGCATCCCCAAGGGAGATGCCCATGTTTGGGAAAACCGAAAAGTAGAATTTTTCGGGCAGATGTGGCAGACATTCGGCATTTCCCGGCAGTGGATTGCTGCTAATATCCCGCTTGATTGGAATAAAAAAATTAAGGTGGAGCGCTATGAGTAAAGCAAAAATCAAACTGAATAGCGCGGGTGTTCGGGAATTGCTGAAATCCGCAGAAATGCAAGCCATTTCCGTAGAGCACGCCGCCGCCATATTGAACCGATGCGGCGATGGGTACGAAACGAACACATTCAAGGGCAAAAACCGTGTAAATTCCATGGTTTTTGCATCCACACACAAAGCCAAAGAAGACAACCTGCAAAACAATACCATTTTGAAGGCGATAAAATGATAGAAAAAATTGTGCTGGACTATTTAACCGAAAAGATGCAACCGGTTGCCGTTTCTATGGAAGTGCCGGAAAATTCAGCCTTGCCGTTTGTGGTTGTTGAAAAGACAGGCAGCGGGCGCACAAATAAAATAGGCTCGGCCACTTTCGCCATTCAGTCTTATGCCGGGTCGCTTTTGCTGGCTGCGGAATTAAACGAAGCCGTAAAATCTGCCATGGACGATATGGCCGAATTGGCCGAAGTGTGCAGTACCCGGCTTAACAGCGACTACAATTTCACCGACACCGCTTCCAAGCGTTACCGTTACCAAGCGGTGTACGATATTACGCACTATTAAGGGGGAAATAAAAAAATGACAAATACCAAAAATGTTACTGTGGGTAAACCCAAAAAAGGCGGGGCCGTTCATCGGGCACCGCTGGGCACAGTGCTGCCCACAAATGCCACGGAAGCCCTTGACGCGGATTTTAAAAGCCTTGGCTATATCAGCGAGGACGGATTGGTAAACAGCAATTCGCCCGAAAGCGATAACATCAAGGCTTGGGGTGGCGACATTGTGCATACATACCAGACCGGAAAACCGGACACCTTCAAGTTCACACTTATTGAAGCCTTAAACGTAGAGGTGTTAAAAGCTGTATACGGTGATGGGAATGTTACAGGCAATTTATCCAACGGAATTGCAATTACCGCAAACAACAGCGAACAGGATGAATGCGCCTGGGTAGTTGAGATGATACTCAAAGGCGGCCATTTAAAGCGTGTTGTTGTACCTTGTGCCAAAATTTCCGAAGTTGGCGATATTACATACGCCGACGAAGACGCCGTGGGATATGAAACCACGCTGAATGCAGTCCCGGACGGTACAGGCAATACGCATTACGAGTACATCCAAAGTTCTGCTGAAAACCAAACGCCGATAGAGTAACCATAAATCACAAGGAGAAAATAAATGTTAAGCGGTAAAACTGAAAGCGGCTTTGAATTTGAATTGCAAGAAGCCAGCCTTGACAA
>JBKEBR010000500.1:0-2917 GCA_047973285.1 Oscillospiraceae bacterium
AGGGCATGGTGGTGCACCCGGCTGCCGGCAACGCAGACAAAACCCTGGTGAATGCGCTGCTGTACCACTGCGCGGGCAGCCTTTCGGGCATTGGCGGCGAAATACGCCCGGGCATTGTGCACCGCATTGACAAGGACACCAGCGGCCTTTTGGTGGTTGCCAAAGACGATGCCACCCACCGGGGGCTTTCTGCCCAATTTGCAAAGCATTCCATTGTACGCGTATACCATGCCGTGGCCTATGGGGGCTTTTCCGCCGACAGCGGCACCATTGACGCCTCTATTGGGCGCAGCACAGCCGACCGCAAAAAAATGGCGGTTACGGCCACGCATGCAAGGCACGCCGTTACCCTGTACCGGGTGGTGGCCCGGTACGATGGCTTTACCCACCTTTCCCTTACCTTGCAAACAGGCCGCACCCACCAAATAAGGGTTCACCTGTCCAGCATTGGGCACCCGCTTGCGGGCGATGCCGTGTATGGCCCCCGTAAAGCAATTGCAAGCCTGCACGGCCAGTGCCTGCATGCCAAAACATTGGGCTTTGTTCACCCGGCCACCGGCAAGGAAATGCTGTTTGACAGCGAACTGCCCGAATATTTCACGGCATTTTTGGCGCGGCTGTAAAGTGGCATTTTTGTAAAAAGCGGGTGCCCGCCTTTTTAGAACTTTTTTCATAAAACTATTTTGCCACGAGAGGAACCCCTTTATGATTCGCGCACTCAGCGATATTCTGGTGCTTTCCGATATGGACGGCACCCTTTTGAATACCGAAAAAAAGCTGTTGGCGGGCAATTTGCAAACCATTCGCCTGTTTACGGCTATGGGTGGGCGGTTTGCCATTGCCACCGGGCGTGTTTCAGAATCTGTTTCCAGGTACAAAGAGTTGCTTTCCTCTCTTTCGCCGTCTATCACCAGCGGCGGCTGCATTTTGTACGATTTTAAATCCCAAAAGGCGGTAAAAAGTGCCTTGCTGCCGCCGCTACCAGCCCAAAAGGCCATGGATGAAATTATTCGGCTGTTTCCTGCCCTTGGGGTGGTTATCATGGCGGGGAACGGCCGTGTTTACCAATTGCAGGCCTCTTTGCAAACCAGAACGCTGTTTTGTGATGAAAAAATTACCTATTTTGTGCGTCCCCGGCAGGATTTGCCCCCCAACTGGAACAAGGTGTTGTTTGCAGGCCCGGCCCATGTGCTGGAGGAGGTAGAGAACTATGTTTCCATGCAGCATTATCCGGGCATTTATTTTGTGGCAACCGACCGCAATTATTTTGAGATGATGCCGCAGGGGGTTAGCAAGGGAAGCGCCTTGGAAAGTCTTTGTGAAGTTATGAATATTCCACTTGACAATACCATTGCAATTGGCGATTATTATAATGACATCGATATTATGAGAAAAGCGGGGCACTCTGTTGCAATGGCAAACGCCCCGCGTGAAATACAGATTTTGGCCGATGAAACCACCGCCGGCTGCAACGAGTGCGGCGTAGGGCAGTATTTGTATAAGCTTATAAAACAATATGAGAAAAAATGAGACACACAGCTAATATGCAAAGGCAGGGGCCCAAAAATGGTTTTGGCCCTGGCTTGCTTTTTGCTTTGCGTTTTTATTTTTGCTGGCGGGTTTTCTTTACCTGCCCTTTGTGCAGCGGGGCTATGCGCCATATTCCACCGCTCCTTTTTTTGCCGAAGTGTGGAGTGGTGTGAACATTAATGCGGCCCCGGCGGAAGAGCTGGAGGCCTTGCCGGGCGTTGGCCCCGTGCGGGCGGCAGCCATTGTAGAATACCGCACGGCCCATGGTTCTTTTAAAAACCCGGAAGAGCTTTTAAATGTGCCGGGTATTGGGGAAAGAACCTTGGAGGGCATGAGAAGCCACTTGAGTTTTTAAATTGTTACAGCAAAAGAGGGAGACAGTATGCCGGAACCTGCAAACAATGACATTTTTTTAAACAGGGAATTAAGCTGGTTGGAATTTAACAACCGGGTGCTGGACCTTGCAAAGGAAAAAGGCGTACCTTTGGGGGAACAGCTGCGGTTTGCCGCCATATACAACAGCAACCTGGACGAGTTTTTTATGATAAGGGTGGGCTCGCTGTACGACCAAACCCTTCTTAAATCTGAAAAAAAAGAGAACAAAACAGGCATGACACCAAAGCAGCAGCTGGCCGCCATTATGCCAAAAGCAGGCCAAATACAAAAGGTTTGCGATAAAATTGTGCTGCGCCTTTACGAAAAGCTTAAAAAGTATCAGATTGAAAAGGTGGATTTTTCCTCTTTAGAGAAAGAGGACGAGGAATTTTGGCGCCAGTATTTTTTGAAAGAGCTTTCCCCGGTGCTTTCCCCCCAAATTATTGACAGGCGCCACCCCTTTCCCTTTTTGCGCAACGGCGAACTGTACATAGGTGCCATGCTGAAAACCAGCAAAACCAGCAGGCCGGCGTTTGGCCTTTTGCCCATAAGCACCCAGTACGAGCGGGTTATTACCGTAACGGTGAACGGTGTTACCCGTTTTGCCCTTGTGGAAGAGCTTGCGCTGCATTTTGCGCCGCTGGTGTTCGGGAAAACCACCGTGGTGTCAAAATCTCTTTTTCGGGTAACCCGCAATGCTGATATTGACGCGGAAGAGGGGATGTTTGACCACGATATTGATTACCGGGTGGTTATGAGCGAGCTGCTTAAAAAGCGCCGCAAGCTTGCGGCGGTAAGGCTGCAATTTTGGGGCCGCCCGCCCGTTGGCATCCGCAATTTTTTAATGCAAAAGCTTATGCTGCCCGCAGAACAGTGCTATATACAGCGCGCCCCCCTAGAGCTTTCGTTCCTTTTCCGCCTGTCGAGCAGGCTGAAAAACGCCGGTTTGCCAGAGCTTTTTTACCCAATTTGCAAGCCAATTCTGCCGCCGCAAGGCACCAGCCTTTACGGC
>JBKEBR010000501.1:0-2220 GCA_047973285.1 Oscillospiraceae bacterium
AAGGTCGCCGCCTGAAATGTTGCGGAATTCTTTTTCGTTGTAGTTGCGCAGCACCTGCATTACAAACTCATCCACATCGTCGGTAAGCAGCAGCAAATCAAAGCCCTTGCTGCGCACAAGCTCTGCCTGGGGCAGCTTTGCCAGCCGGTCGGCATTGTCGCCCGCGGCATAGTAAATATACTTTTGCTCTTCGGGCATTTTTTCTGCGTATTCGGCAAGGGTAACCTGCTTGTTTTCGGCGGCGGAGTGGAACAGCAGAAGGTTTTTTAAATTTTCGGCCTCGGCGCCATAGCCCGCGTAGGCGCCCACTTTAAGCTGCAAGCCAAAGTTTTTGAAAAAGGCCTCGTATTTTTCACGGTCGTTGGCAAGCCAGGCGGTAAGCTCGGAGCGAATTTTCCGCTCCAGCGAGGTGCGAATCAGCCGCAGCTGGGCGTCGTGCTGCAGCATTTCGCGGCTGATGTTGAGGGAGAGGTCCTGGCTGTCAACAAGGCCCTTGATAAAGCTGAAATGGTCGGGCAGCAAATCGGCGCATTTTTCCATAATTAAAACACCGCTTGCATACAGCTGCAGGCCCTTTTCATACTCTTTTGTGTAAAAATTGTAGGGCGGGCGGCTGGGAATAAACAGCAAAGAGGAATAGGTGGCGGCGCCTTCGGTTTTGCTGGAGATAACCTTGGCGGGCTCGGAATAATCCATGAATTTTTCTTTGTAAAATTCGGCGTAATCCTCGTCGGAAACCTCGCCCTTGGCGCGTTTCCAAATGGGCACCATGCTGTTCAGGGTTTCCTGCTCAACATAATCCTCGTACTCATCCTCGCTGCCCTCCTTTTTGCGGCTTTTGGTAACATTCATTTTAATGGGGTAGCGAATGTAATCGGAATATTTTTTCACAATGCCCTGCAGGCGGTAATCTTCCAAAAACTCATCATATTTCTCGTCTTCGGTGTCATCTTTTATCACCAAAATAATTTCGGTGCCAACGGTGTCTTTCTCGGCGGGGGCAATGGTGTAGCCCTCGGCGCCCTTGCTCTCCCACTTCCAGGCTTCGCTGCTGCCAAAAGCCCGGCTAATAACGGTTACCCGGCTGGCCACCATAAAGGCAGAGTAAAACCCAACGCCAAATTGGCCAATAATGTCTACATCCTCGGCCCCGGCGTTTTCTTTTTTAAAGTTAAGGCTGCCGCTTTTGGCAATAACCCCAAGGTTGTTTTCAAGGTCGGCCTTGCTCATGCCAATGCCGTTGTCAATTAAGGTAAGGGTGCGGGTTTCCTTGTTGGGAATCAGGCGTATTTCAAAGTCGTCGCGGGTTTTACCAACGCTTTCGTCGGTAAGAGACAAAAAATACAGCTTATCAATGGCGTCGGATGCGTTGCTGATAAGCTCCCGCAGAAAAATTTCTTTGTGGGTGTAAATGCTGTTGATCATTAAGTCCATAAGTCGTTTGGCCTCTGCTTTGAATTGCTTCATAAAGAATGCAAACCTCCTGAAAAGTTTTAGCAGTCATTGCGTAAGAGTGCTAAAATTAAGTGTACACCTTTTTGGCCCAATCTGCAATAGCATTTTGTATTTTTTATATTTTTATCACATCCCAAAGCGCCTGTGTTTTTTTGCGCGGGCACACAGCCGTTTGCCCTGCATAGCCGCGAGCGTGCGGCGTGCGTGCGGCAAACGCTTTTGGCGCCTGTACATTGTATGCGGCGCAAAAAAATGCCCGGCAGGCGGCCGCCGGGCTGTGGTATAAACCCGCCTTTTCAAGCGGGCGGCGGCTGGCGCGGGGTAAAGTTGGCGGCGCGGCAATGCAAAAAAGTTGTTTTTTGAAAGGGATGTACCTATAATAAAACAAACGGAAAATTGCCCTTGCGGCAATACAAAACGGGAGGAAATGCAGGTATGAAGGTTTTGCTTATCAACGGCAGCCCCAACCAAAACGGCTGCACTTACACGGCGCTGGAGCAGGTGGCCGCAGGCCTTGCACTGGGCGGGGTGGGCAGCAGTTTTTTTCAGCTGGGGAAAAAGCCTGTGTACGGCTGTATCGATTGCGGCAAGTGTGCAAAAACCCAGCGGTGCGTTTTTGACGACGCGGCCAACCGCTGCGTAGAAGAACTGCTTTTGGCAGATGCGGTGGTGGTGGGCTCGCCGGTGTATTACGCAGGCCCCAACGGGGCGCTGTGCGCCATGCTGGACAGGGTGTTTTATGCGGCAGGCGGCCTGCTGGCGGGC
>JBKEBR010000502.1:0-8837 GCA_047973285.1 Oscillospiraceae bacterium
TGCGAGAAATGGGGCTTCCGGCCTTTCGCTCGAAGCAGCTTTTTACATGGCTTCACCAAAAGCAGGCGGCCAATTTCAGCGAAATGCTCAATCTTCCGGTGGCGCTTCGGCAGCAGCTGGCCCAAAACTGGGCCGTAGACGCGCCGGTGGTTTCCCAAAAACAAGAGTCTAAGGACGGAACGGTGAAGTACCTGCTTCGCCTTGCCGACGGCAACCATGTGGAAGCCGTGCTGATGAAGTACCGCTACGGCAACACCCTCTGCGTTTCCAGCCAGGTTGGCTGCCGCATGGGCTGCCGGTTTTGCGCTTCTACCCAGGGCGGCCTTGTGCGCAACCTTACGGCGGGGGAAATGGCGGGGGAATTATACACCGTTCAGCGCGACAGCGGGCAGCCGGTTTCCCATATTGTTCTCATGGGCATTGGCGAGCCGCTGGACAATTTCGGCGAGGTTGTCGGCTTTATCCGCCTGGCAACCCACCCCGGGGGGCAAAACCTCTCCATTCGCAACATCAGCCTTTCCACCTGCGGTTTGGTGCCGGCCATTCAAAAGCTGGCAGAGCTGCGGCTGGGGCTTATGCTTTCGGTGTCGCTGCATGCGCCAAACGATGAAACCCGCAGCAGCATGATGCCGGTGAACAACCGCTACCCCATTGCGCAGCTTATGCAGGCCTGCCGCAGCTACCAGCAGCAAACAGGCCGCCGAATAAGCTTTGAATACGCCATGGTGCAGGGTGTAAACGACAGCCCCGCTCATGCAAAGCAATTGGCAGGCCTTTTGCGGGGCATGGGGGCCCACATCAACCTCATTCCAATCAACCCGGTCGACGGCTCGCCCTTTGGGCCGTCGCAGCAGCAGAATATAGAAGAGTTCCGTTCCCTGCTGGAAAAGCTCGGTATGAACGCAACGGTTCGCAGGCGCCTTGGAACAGACATCAACGCTGCCTGCGGGCAGCTGCGCCAGCAGGCCGCAAAGGAGAAAGCAAATGAGGGTTAGCGCTAAAACCGATATTGGCCGGGGCCGCAGCGAGAACCAGGACCATTACCGGTCCGGCGTGCTGCCCAGCGGTTACGCCTGGGGGCTGGTGTGCGACGGTATGGGCGGCGGGTACGACGGAAAACTTGCCGGAAATTTGGCGGCCAACTGCATTGAAGACGAGGTGTATACCGGCCTTGACAAGCCAACGGCAGACGTAAAGGTTCTTCTTACCCAGGCCATTTTAAAGGCCAATACCGAGGTGTTTGAAAAAGCCGGGCAGGAAGGGCAGATTATGGGAACCACCGTGGTGTGCGCGGTGCTGCAGGGGCAAAAACTCTGCCTTGCCCACGTGGGCGACTCGCGGGCGTACCTTTACCAAAACGGAGTGTTGCAGCCGCTTACCCGCGACCATTCCATGGTGCAGGAAATGGTGGAGCAGGGCCTTATTTCAAAAGAAGAAGCCGTTCATCACCCCGAAAAAAACGTAATTACCCGGGCGGTAGGGGTGGAAGAAACCGTTGAGGTGGAATATTCCGAGCACACCGCACAGCTGGGGGCGCTGTTGCTGCTTTGTACCGACGGGCTTACCAACATGGTTCCCGATGAAACAATAGCCGGGCTGATGCAGCAAACCGATTTTTACGATTTGGCGGGGGCCCTTGTGGGGGCCGCTTTGGTGGTCGGGGGCAACGACAACATTACTGTTTTGCTAATGCAAGTTGAGGAGGATGAGGCGGATGCCGGATAAAAACATTGGCACCACATTGGACGGTCGCTACCAGATACAGGAAATTATTGGCGAGGGCGGCATGGCCAACGTGTACAAGGGCTTCGACCTTGCCAACAACCGGGTGGTTGCCGTTAAAATATTGAAGCAGGAGTTTAACGACAACGCCGAGCTGATTCGCCGGTTCAAAAACGAGTCCCGCGCCATCAGCGTTCTCAACCACCCCAATATTGTAAAGGTGTACGACATCAGCGTGTCCGAGGACATGCAGTACATTGTAATGGAATATATCGACGGCATTACCCTGAAGGCGTATATAGAGCAGCGGGGCGAGCCGCTTACCTATAAAGAAACGGTTCATTTTGTTTCCCAAATATTAAAGGCCCTGCAGCATGCCCACGACAAGGGCATTGTTCACCGGGACATTAAGCCCCAAAACATTATGCTGCTTGCCGACGGCAGCGTTAAGGTAATGGATTTTGGCATTGCCCGCCTTTCACGAAGCGAAAGCCACACCGTTACCGACCAGGCCCTTGGCAGCGTGCATTACATCAGCCCAGAGCAGGCCAAGGGCGACGCGACCGACCCCCGGGCCGACATTTACAGCCTGGGCATCACCATGTACGAAATGCTTACCGGCAAGCTTCCCTTCGAAAGCGACAATGCGGTGTCTATTGCCATCAAGCAAATTTCCGACCAGGCGGTTCCGGTGCGCAAGCTCAATTCTTCGGTGCCCCCCGGGCTGGAAAGCATTACCATGAAGGCAATGGCGAAAGACCCCCGGCGCCGCTACCAGGGCGCCCTTGAAATGCTGCGCGACTTGGAAGAGTTTAAGCGCAACCCCAATATCCGGTTTGATTACGATGATGTAAACAACAACGAATATGCGAGGAATGGAAATACAGTGGCAAAAAGTACAAGAAACGGCGCGCCCGGCAAGGCCGCCGCAGGCAAAAAAAGAAAAAAACGGCCCAAGCTTTTGGTGCCCATTATGGCGGGCATTACCTTTGTGGTGGTGGTAATTTGCGCCATTATCTCTATTTCCATCTTCCAAAACAGCGGCACCCCGCTGTTTGGCAAGGTGAAGGAAATAGAGCTGCCAAGCTTTGTGGGCATGCAGCTTGCCGATGTACAGGCCCTTTTGCAGCAAGACCAATACAAAAACCTGCGCCTGCAAGACCCAACCTATGAATACCGCGATGGAGTGGCGGCAAACGAGGTGCTTTCTCAAAACCCAACGGCGCCTAAAACCGTGAAGGAAAACCAAAAAATATATTTGGTGGTAAGCCGCGGGGTGCAGCAGGTGGAGGTGCCGGACCTTTCAGGCATGGACAGGGCGGAAGCCACCCAGGCCATTTTGGCCCTTGGCATGCGCCCCTATGTCAAATCTCAGGTAGACAGCTCTATTGCGGTGGGCCGGGTTATCAGCACCTTCCCCACGGCGGGCAGCACGGTGGAAAATACCCCCGAAACCGTTATTGAAATTTATGTCAGCAGCCGCCCGAAGGACATTGACCGCCAGGTGCCGGATTTGACCATTCTTTCCTCCCTGGCCGATGCCAAAAAGCTGCTGGAAGAGAATGATTTGCAAATTGGCACCACCAAAGAGGAATACAGCGATACGGTACCGGCGGGGGGGATTATTTCCCAACACCCCGAGCAGGGAACTACGGTGGACGTGTTTACCTCGGTGCATGTGGTGGTTTCTATTGGGCCCGCCCCGCCACCAGAACCGGTAAAGGTAGCAGTGCCGGGCATTGTGGGCAGCTCCTACAGCGATGCGGCGGCGGCACTCAGCGCCGTCGGGCTCAACATCAGCAACGGCGGCTCGGTTGCCGACAGCTCTCCCGCGGGCACCGTAGTGCAGCAAAGCATTGCGGGCGGCACCGAGGTAGAAGAGGGAACCACCGTGGTGGTTATTGTTTCGGCAGGGCCTGCCAGCAGCTCCTCCACCCCCACACCCCCTGCCTCATCCTCTTCGGTAACGCCGCCCACCAGCTCTTCGGCGGTATTTACCCTTCCCAAACAAATTTTGTTTTGGGTATACCGCCTTATAGGGCGGCCTCTATGACAGGAATTATCTATAAAGGGATCGGCGGCTTTTACTATGTAAAGGCCGCCGATGGCGGTATAGTGGAGTGTAAGCCAAGGGGCCTTTTCCGCAAGCAGAACATAAAGCCCGTTGCAGGAGACAAAGTAGTGCTGCAACAAGAGGCGGGCACCCTGTACATTCACGAAATATTGCCCCGTAGCAACGTGTTTGTAAGGCCGCCCGTGGCCAATGTAGACCAAATGCTTTTTGTGTTGGCCGCCGCCGAGCCCTCGCCCGGCTTTTCTGTGGCCGACAAACTGCTGGCCGTGGCGGTAGACAGCGGGGTAACCCCCCTGATACTGGTAACCAAAACCGATTTGGCCCCCGCGGCCGAGGTGTGCGAGGCCTATAAAAACTCCGGCATTCGGGTGCTGGTGGTAAGCGGGGAAACGGGCGAGGGGCTGGAAGAGCTTCGAAGCTGCCTGCAGGGCAAGCTCAGCGTTTTTTGCGGCAACTCCGGCGTGGGCAAATCCACCCTTTTGAATGCGCTGCTGCCCGCGGCCGGCCGGAATACGGCGGCCATCAGCCAAAAGCTGGGGCGGGGCAAGCACACCACCCGCGAGGTGGAAATTTTTGAAGTGGGGCGGGGCCTTGTGGCCGACACCCCCGGCTTTGCCAGCTTCGATTTGCAGCGCGCCGCCCCTATTCCGAAAGAAAATATTCAATTTGCCTTTCCCGAAATTGCCCCTCTGGTGGAAAAATGCCGTTTTCCCGGCTGCACCCATATTGCCGAGAAGGACTGTGCCGTGCTGGCGGCTTTGCAGCGGGGGGCAATTTCCCAAAGCAGATACAACAGCTATGCGGCTTTGTACCAGCAGGCGAAAGACGGGGAACGCCGCTGAATCTCCCGCGGCTTTTCTTTGCCGCCAGGGCTGCTGTTTATAAGAAACGGAGGCAAGCAGTGCAAAGTTGCGTTATTATTTCTTCGCGCCCGCTGTCTGCCGCCCTGCGCCGGTATATTGCGCCGGGCGCCTTTGTAATTGCCGCCGATGCGGGCTGGCTTCGCAGCATGGAAATTGGGGTAACGCCAAACCTTGCCCTTGGAGATTTCGATTCCGCCCCGGCCCCGGGCCCGGAGGTGGAAACGCTTATTTTGCCCGCCGAAAAAAACGATACCGATACCCACTTTGCAGCGCGCGAGGCGCTGCGCCGGGGCTTTGGGCAGGTAACCATTCTGGGGGGCATGGGCGGCCGGCCCGACCACACCATGGCCAACTATGCCACCCTTTTGTTCCTTGCCCAAAACCGGGTGGAAAACCTTATGGCAGACGAAGCAACCGAGGTGCGGTGCATGGGGCCTGGCAGCCTGCGTTTGCAGGGCGGGCCCAACCAGTATTTGTCGGTATTTGCCGCGGCCGGCAGGGTGCAGGGGGTTACCCTGCAAGGGGTAAAATACCCGCTGCATAACGCGCAGCTTACCATGGAATATCCGCTTGGCGTAAGCAACGAGTTTTTGGCGGGGGAAGCCATTGTTTCCATTGCCGCGGGGTATGTTTGGGTTGTGGTAACCCAAAAAGACAAATAGCCCCCTCGGGCAGGAAAAGGTGTATTGTGCAGCTTGAATTTACAGCGGGTGCGGAAGAGGCGGGCAAAAAGCTGGGTATTTTTTTGCGGGGCCGGGGCCTTTCTTCTTCTTTTATACGCACCGTTAAGTACAGGCCGGGCGGCCTTTTGCTGTTTGGGCAGCCGGTGCGCACCAACTACCCGGTACAGCCGGGCGACATTGTTACCGTAACCCTGCCCGAAGAGGAATTTTGCAGCGTAGAGCCTGAGCCGGTTCCCTTTGAAATTGTGTATGAAAGCCCCCACGCCATGGTTATTAACAAGCCGGCCGGCATGGTAATGCACCCCACCCTTTCCCACAAGGGCGGCACGCTTGCCAACGGTTTTTCGTACCTTATGCGCAGCCGGGGGCAAAAATGCGCGTTTCGCCCCCTTGGCCGGCTCGACGCCAACACCTCCGACCTCGTGCTGTGTGCCCTTAACCCCTATGCCGCGCCGCTTATGGGAAAAACATTTCAAAAAACCTACCTGGCCCTTGCCATGGGCGCCATGCCGCCGGGGCAGGGCAGCATCAACGCCCCGCTGGGCCCGGCGCCGGGGTCTGCCATTTTGCAGCAGGTGTCGGCCCAGGGGCGCCCCAGTGTTACCAACTACACGGTTATTGCTTCTTCGGCCGGGGGCGCGCTTGCCAGGGTGCGGCCGCTCACCGGGCGCACCCACCAAATTCGGGTTCATTTTTCCTCCATTCAGCACCCGTTGTTTGGCGATGATTTGTACGGCGGAACGCGGCTGCTTATTCAGCGCCATGCCCTGCACTGCGGCGAGCTCTCTTTTGCCGAACCCGGCGGCGGCAGGCTTTGCCTGCGGGCGCCTATGCCTGCCGATATGCTGCTTTGTATGCAAAAATTGGGGCTTGGCACCCCGGTTTGAAAATATAAATATCGATTTAACGTTATTTATGCGGCTTGCCAAATTGGGTTTAGAATTGTATAATAAGTGGGTCTATTAAGAAAGGGCGGCGGCACTTTGTTAGGGCTGCCCTTTGGTTTATTTCATCTACTCTTCGGCCCTGTGGCCGTGTGCGAAGCGAAGGGGGCTGTTATATTGCCTTTCGATCACAATGCTTACTCCGGTAAGCAAAGGCGGGCAAAGCCTGCTGCAAAAGGCGGGGCCAAAAGGCCCCAGGGCCAAAAGCAGCCCGGCCGCCCTAAAAGGCCCGCCAATAAGGTGGGGGCCAATACGGTTGCGTTTGCCAGCAAAAAATATACCCGCATCGGCAACCTTTTTTACAACCTTGGTTTTTATGCCGAATATTACCTGCTGCGCATTTGGCGTGTTACCAAAGAAGCCTTCGTATTTCTGGGCCAAATTCTGGTTTGGCTTTTCGGTGGTTTTTTTGTTGCTGTGTTTAATTTTTTCAAGTCGCTTTTGGAAGATTTGACCGAGCCCTTTACCCGCATTGAAGAAAATACCCGGCATTTAAAAGATACCACCCTGCACGGGTTTTCCATTCGCAAGCACAAGGCCCGCACCGTAAAACGCAAAACAAAGCGTTTTTTTGCCTTTTTGGGCAGGCTTGGTAAATTTTCGCTGCCCGGCCTTGCGGCCATTGTGCTGGTGTACACCGTAGGTTCGGTGTTCAGCATGAACTATGCTTTGCAGGTAGAGGTAAACGGGGCGGTAATTGGGTATGTGGCCGATGAAATGGTGCTGGAGGATGCGCAAAATATTCTGCGCATGAAAATTAACCTGGCGCCCAACCAGTCGCTCGACGAGTGGCAGTTTACCCCGAATTTAAGCATTGGCACCTCCCAGTATTTGTCTTCTAAAACAGAGCTGGCCGACCAAATTCTGCGCACGTCCCCCGATGTGGAAGAGGCCAATGGCCTTTATATCAACGATGTTCTGGTGGGGGTTACCACCGATGGCCAGCAGCTGCGGGACCTGCTGCAAAGCATGAAGGATGTTTATTACGACCCGGAATACCCCGACGCCGCCATCGACTTTGTGGATAAGGTTGAGGTATCGGCTGATGGCGGCCTGTATTTTACCGAAAGCATTCAGCCCTTCAATGAGCTGCAGGCCCTTATTACCGGCACCGTTTCGCCCGAAGAAATTGTAACGGCCTCCGGCAGCGATTCGCTGAGCACCATTGCCCATGAAAACAACATCAGCATGGACCAGCTTACCATGCGCAACCCCGCCTTCGAGGGCAGCTCTGAAAACTACAGGCCGGCCGAGGGAACCCAAATTCTGGTTCAGCGGGCAAAGCCCTATCTGCAAATTAAGCGCTCGCTGCGTTACAGCGCGGTAGAGAATTTGCCGTATGAAATAGAAGAGGTAACCGTGCCCACCCGTGTGGCGGGCAGCCGTGTGGTTAAAACCCGCGGGCAAGACGGGGAACAACAGGTTTGGTACGATGTTTCGTATGTGGACGGGGAAGAGATAGAGCGTATTCGCCTGGACGACCTTACCGAGGTGATTACCCCTGCGGTAAACCAGGTGGTGGAAGTAGGCACCATGACGGCGGCTACCGGCGGGGTTGGCGGTTATAGCGCCAGCTATGCATGGCCCGTGCCCGACGCCACCTACTCCAGCCGCGGCTTTATTCCCGGCGCCCACCGCGGCTTGGATATCAACGCCCCAACCGGTACCCCCATTTACGCCGCCAATGGCGGCACGGTGGTGTACGCGGGCTGGCACTGGAGCTATGGCTATTATGTGGAAATAGAGCATGCCGATGGCCTGCGCACCCTGTACGCGCACTGCAGCGCCCTGTATATAAATACGGGCGATGTGGTAGGGCAGGGCAGCCTTATTGCGGCGGTTGGCTCTACCGGCGTATCCACCGGGCCCCACTGCCATTTTGAAGTGCAGGTAAACGGCGTGCCGGTAGACCCCTATGGGTTTGTGGTGGCCCCCTGGTAGGCTTAATGCTTTATTGTGCCGTGCCCCGCAGCTTTTGGCAAAGCAGGTATGGCTGCGGGGCATTGCTTTTCGCTTGGGCCTTTGGCCTGCCTTGGCAAAAGTGTGGCGGCGCGGGTTTTCCCGCTTTTGGGAAGAAGCCCCAAAACATCTGTGAAATTTTGTATAAAATGTGAAAATTTGCTTTCTTTTAGCGTTGTTTAGTGATATAATAGAAACGTTGCAGAAATACGGTTCGTCTTTACCGGCGTGGTTTTCAGCAGTAGAAGGCAATAAAACTGCCGCCGGCAACCGGCGTACAAAACCGCAAATACCTTTACCAAAATGGGAGTTTTGTATTTGGAAAAATATATAATTGGTGGCGGCCGTCCCTTAACCGGCGAGGTTGTTATCAGTGGGGCCAAAAACGCCGCGGTTGCCATTTTGCCCGCCACCATTCTTGCGGGCGGCAGGTGCGTAATAGAAAACCTGCCCGCCATAAGCGATGTAACCATTTCGGTGCGCATTTTAAGTGAAATGGGCGCAAAGGTGAGAATGCTCACCAAGTCTTCTTTGGAAATTGATACCAGCCACATTACCAGCAATGTTGTTCCCGATGAGCTTTCCCGCCAAA
>JBKEBR010000503.1:0-4493 GCA_047973285.1 Oscillospiraceae bacterium
ACGGTGCAAGCCGAAGCGCCCCGCAGGGCATTTTGGGCCTTTGCGCCATGAACGGGCCGGGTTCAAAGTTTCATTACTACATTGCCGCCGCCGTGCCCAGCCCAGCCCCCGAGGGCTTTGCAGAAATAACGGTTCCCGCCACAACCTACGCCGTATTTGAATGCACGGGCCCTTTGCCCGGCTCCATTCAAACACTTACCGGCCGCATTTACGGCGAATGGCTGCCTTCCTCCGGCTATACGCTGGCAAGCGCCCCCGACATTGAGGTGTACTCCAAGGGCGATACTTCCGCCCCGGGCTACAAAAGTGAGGTTTGGGTGCCCGTTATACAAAAATAACACAGAAAAAAGCAACTGCTTTTGGCCCAAAAGGCTGAAAGCGGTTGCTTTTTTAAGGCAGGGGCCTTTCCATTGGCATGCTTTTGGAAAGGCCCCTGCAATATTTATGCCACAGGCTTTTAATAGCCCAAATTTTTCAAAATATCCTGTACTTCGTCTTTTTGGGCCTCAGCCGTTTCCACATACACAAGCGTTTCTTCCACCTGACAAATTACCATATAGCTGCCGCCGGTGGTAAGCTCATATTTTTTGTAATTCAAGCCGGAGGTGCTTTTTTCGGAAAAATTTTCCACTTTTCTGTCTTCAAAGGTTTGCCGGTTGGTTTGAAAAGCACTCGCAGCCTGTTCCTTGTCTGTGGTAACGTAGAATTCCACCGTAATACCCGTGCTGCCGGTTGCAAGCAAACCCGTTTCCACAAGGCCTGCCATATACTCGGTATAATCCACTACCTCATACTTATTCTCCTGCATTTTCGCCGTAAACTCTTCGGCGGAAAGCGCAGTTTTAAAAGGGGCACAGGCGCTGCCCAATACCAAAACCAAACATACACACGCACCCAGTGCCAATTTAGAAAATTGCTTCATTTTACCGCATACCTTTCGGTTTTTAATATATACGTTCCCCGGCGGCCTTTGCCGCCCCGCGGGCCCGGCTTTACTGTTCGTTTTCTTTTTGTGGCCGGGTTTCCGGCTTCGGGGGCTTGCTGCCAAACTTATATTCCGTGCCGGCAAAAATGCGCTGAATGTTGGCGCGGTGCATAAATACCACCAAAATGCTGATAACGGCGGCGCAAAGTGTGCTGAACACCGGGGCCCGGTAGCTTACCTTCAGGCACCACACAAGGGTTGCCAGCGGGTACAGCGACATACCAATAACCGAACCCAGCGAAACCATTTTGGTGAGAAAAACCAGCAGCAGAAAAACCGAAAGAAGAATAAGCGCTACAACGGGTTGAAGGGCCAAAATAACGCCGCCCGAGGTGGCAACCCCCTTGCCGCCCTTAAACCCAAAAAACACCGGAAACATGTGCCCAACAATGGCAAAAATACCCGCAACATAGGCGCCGTACAAAACATCAATGCCGGGCAAAACAAGCATAAAAACCCAGCGCCCAATCCAAACTGCCAAAATACCCTTGCCCACATCGCCAAGCAGGGTAAGCACAGCACCCTTTTTTCCAAAGCTGCGCAGTACATTGGTCATTCCTGCATTGCCCGACCCCTTGCTTCGAACGTCCTCTTTAAAAAACACCTTGCAAATAAGCACCGCAAAGC
Organism: Oscillospiraceae bacterium; assembly: GCA_047973285.1. Classification (GTDB taxonomy): domain Bacteria; phylum Bacillota; class Clostridia; order Oscillospirales; family Ruminococcaceae; genus JAAYCI01. The sequence continues at coordinate 1,613 of JBKEBR010000503.1, forward strand.
TAATGCTTCCCAGCACATACCCGCCCAGCGCGGAAAGCACAAAAGCCAGCGCCGCCAAACCAACGTTTGCATTCGCTATCAAGGCAAACACCCCTCTACCATACTTGCAGCCCCAAAAGGCCTTCGCCTTCAAAACTTCCGTTATTATACCACAACCATTTTACTGGGTAAACCTTTGCGGGCAAATAAAAAAACATGCTTTAAAAGGCTATTTTTCTCCTCTTTCGCGGGAAAGAATGCGCACCGGGGTCCCTTCCAGGCCAAAGGTTTGGCGAATTTGGTTTTCCAGATAACGCTGGTAAGAAAAATGGAACAGCCGCTTGTCGTTTATAAAGCAGGCAAAGGTGGGCGGCCTTGTGGAAACCTGGGTCATGTAAAAAATTTTAAGCCGCCTGCCCTTGTCGGAAGGGGGCTGCACACGGGCCGTGGCTTCGGCCAGCAGGCTGTTCAGCACCCCGGTGGTAATGCGCATGGCATTTTGCGCGTCCACATACTTTATCAGCTCCATCAACTTGCCCACACGCTGCCCCGTTTTGGCCGATATAAAAATAATGGGCGCATACGACATAAAGCTGAAATCCTGCTCCATTTTTTTGCGCTCGGCCGCCATGGTTTTGTCGTCTTTTTCAATGGCATCCCACTTGTTTACCGCGATAATGCAGGCCTTGCCCTGCTCGTGGGCAAACCCCGCCACCTTGCTGTCCTGTTCGGAAAAGCCCGTTGTAGCATCAATCATAATAATGCACACCCGGGCGCGCTCCACCGCGGCAAGCGCCCTTAAAACGCTGTAGCGCTCTACCCCGTCTTCCACCCTGCCGCGCTTTCTCATGCCGGCCGTATCAATAAAGGTAAACTGGCCATATTCGTTGTCAATGTCGGAATCTACCGCGTCGCGGGTGGTACCGGCCTCATCGGCCACAATCATGCGTTCTTCCCCCATAATGCGGTTGAACAGGCTGGATTTTCCCACGTTTGGCCGCCCAATAATGGCAACAGGTATTCTGTCTCCCTCTTCCTGCGCTTCTTCGGCAGGGGGGAAAAACTTTACCAGGGCGTCCAGCAAATCACCGGTGCCATGCCCATGCACCGAAGACACGGGGTAAATTTCCCCATAGCCAAGGGAATAAAAATCGTACAGTTCCATGGGGGGCTCCCCCACAGAATCTACCTTGTTCACCACCAGCAGCACAGGCTTGCCGCTGCGCATCAGCATGGCGGCAATGTCGGCATCCTGGGCAGTAACACCACTTTTAATATCGGTAACAAAAATAATGGCGTCTGCCGTATCAATGGCAAGCTCGGCCTGCTGGCGCATATGGCGCAGCAGGCTGTCGTCGGCTCTCATTTCAATGCCGCCGGTATCAATCAGCAAAAAGTCGTGGTTCTGCCATTCGGCCGTTGCATACAGCCTGTCCCGCGTAACCCCGGGGGTGTCTTCTACAATGGCAAGGCGCTGCCCCACCAGTTTATTGAAAAAAGTGGATTTGCCCACATTGGGCCTTCCCACTATGGCAACAATTGGCTTTGCCATTGTAATCCCTCCTGTAAAAAAATATCGGGGTTTTCAGCCCTCAAGAATGGCCTGCAGCAGGCCGTCTCCCCCCTGGGGCACCTTTATAACCCTTATGCCAAGGGCCTCTTCCAGCTGCTTTGGGGTGGTGTCATCCAAAAACACATCCCCTTCGGCACGCAGCATTGCCTCCGGCAGCAGCAAAATGCCGGAAGAGAGCCTGCCTTTCAGCTGGTTCATCAAATCGCCGCCGGTTAAAAGCCCGGCCACCGTTACCCCATGGCCGAAAAAATCGTTTTTTACGGCATGCACCCGCAGCGAAACCTGCGGGTATTTTTTGGCAAGCATGCCGGCAAATTCTTCAAACAGGGGGGCCGCCAAAGTGCCCGTGGCCAAATCTACCCGGCGGGCCTTCGGCTGTTTTTTTCTAGCGGCAAGCTGCTCTGTAAATTCGTCGTACAGCAGGCGCCACATGCCCACGCCGTTTTCCAGCTGCGGGTATCCGTCATAAAAGTCTTCGGGCGGCAGGGCCCTGCCCGCAAGCAAAAACCATTCGTCCGAAGGGTACACAAGCCGCAAACCCTCCTGCCTTGCAAACCTGTCTCCATATTCCAGCATAATATCCAGCTGTTTTGCCGCTTCCGCTTGGGTATAACTGCGCAGCGGGTGCAGCCCGTCTCTGAATTTTGTAAGCCCCACCGGCACCGCCGCAATGCTTTGCACCGCCGGGCGGTACCGGGCAAGCCACTCAATGGTATACCGCAGTTCCTCTCCATCGTTCAGCCCTGGGCACAGCACAAGCTGGGTATTCATGGAAATATTCGCGGCGGCCAATTCGGGAATGAAGCGCAGAACCTCCCCTGAATGCCGGTTTTTCATCATTTCAACCCGCAGGGTGGGGTTTGCCGTGTGCACCGAAATATTCACCGGCGCAATTCTCATTTCAATAATACGCTGTATTTCCCGCTGCGACAAGTTGGTAAGGGTAACATAATTTCCAAACAAAAAGCTCAGGCGCTCATCGTCGTCTTTAAAGTACAGGGAGGGCCGCATGCCCTTTGGCATTTGGTCGATAAAGCAAAAGACACACTTGTTGCAGCAAGAGTGGTGCTTGTCTATCAGGTAACTGGCAAACTCGCAGCCAAGCGGCTCATATTCCTGTTTTTTTATATGGTAGGTAATTTCACTGTCGCCATGCATTACAACAACAGGGAAAGCGGCGGGCGAAGAATAAAACTCGTAATCCAGGCCGTCCCGTATTTCATGGCCGTCTATGCGCATAAGCAGCATGCCGCTGCGCAGGCCCGCCTTATAGGCAGGGGTACCCCGCGAAACATTTACAATAGAAACCGCCACGGGGCAGCCCACCAC
>JBKEBR010000504.1:0-6236 GCA_047973285.1 Oscillospiraceae bacterium
AAGGTGCTGGGGGCGGGGGTGCTGTTTTCGGCTTCTATTGAATTTTTGCAACTGTTTATTGCCAGGGCAACCGATGTTGACGATATACTTTTGAACGTTGCCGGGGTAATGCTGGGCTATGTGGGGTATAAGGTGTTGGCAGCCATACTGCCGGCCACCGGTAGGCTGGCGGTGGCGGGCGGTCGTAAAGTATAACCCCGGCGGGCAAAGCCGTAAATTTTATACTGCCGTATGCGCCGGGGCAAAGCAAGTGAACAAGTATTCTTTGCAAGGCGGCAAGGCGGGTTTTTATTGTATTCCGCAAAAAACACATAAAAATGCAAATGGGTTTTATTATATAGCTTTACCGGACTATATATGGGGCCGCCCGCGGCGAAAAAGCAGCTTTTTAAAAATATGCCGCCAAAAGCGTGCGGCAGGTGCCGCCTTTGCATTGGCTGTTGAATATTCGGCGAAGCAAGCCCAAGCAATACAAAACGGACGCAAAAAGAATACCTTGTGCCTGCCCTGGCCTGCCCGTATTTACAACAGCCAGAGCTTTGCAGGCAAAAAGGAGCTGTTTATGCGGCTGCCCAAAAGGCCAGCCGGCGGCCATTGGCAAAGGGGTATTGTGCTTTCCAGTAAAAGAAAAAGAGTTTGACAAGGCGGTGGCCCCGCTATATACTGGTTGCTTAAGGCAAACCCCGTTAGGTGCAGACGCAGCTTGTTTTGTTAAAACAATAACAACCAAGGCGAGTTCCCTTCTCTGCCACTTAGGGTGGTTATGGCTATGACTATGGCAGGTACAATGCTGGAAACTGTTTGCTCAAAAATATCAAAACAGTGGGTGCTGTATTTTTTATATATACATAGCGATATTTAAAAAAAGCGAAACCTTTATAGGGCCTTTGTAAAGCAAGGTTTTGCCAAAGGGGGAGATGCGGCAAATATGGTGTACAGGCTGGCTTTGCCGGGTGTGGCAGGCCGTAAGCCTTTTTATTTTAATTTATAGTTAGCTATGCCAAACTTGCGGCGGCAACGCTGCGGCTTTGGGCAAAACCGAGGCCTGTTTTTTTTGCAAAAAGCTTTCCGGCAGGGCCGGCTTACTATTTGAACAGCTGTTTTCCATTTTAGTTTAAAGTAGAAATGAAGGAGGAACAAATATGCCCCTTACAAAATCAGACATAGGCTATATAAAAGTAATTTATGAGCTTTCCTGTACGGGGGAAGGTGCCCACATAAACGACATTGCCGCAAGGCTGAAGGTTACCAAGGCAAGTGCCAGCCTGGCGGTAAAAAAGCTGCAAGGGGAAACCTTTTTACAGCGCGATGTGCATAGGTTGGTTTTTTTGACGAAAACGGGGGAAAAAGAAGCGCTCCATTTTCTGGACAGGTTTGAAATTATTCAGTGCTTTTTGAAAGAGGTTTTGCATGTTGGCGAACAAACGGCGAATGACGATGCCAAGGCCATTGAAAACCTGCTCAGCATTGACTCGGTCTGTGCGCTTTGCAAACGCACCGCGCAGGAAACCCGGAAAAACAGATGCGCCGATAAATGCCATATTCATCGAAATTCCACCGACGCTGAAACTTCGGAAGAGCTTGACCCTGTATAAGGGCTTCATTCCCCGTGCGGCACAACAACAGCCGTGTGCCCCAAAGCAAAAGCTTTGCGGCGGGGCAGCCTGCGTTTGTTTGCCGGGTTTTATAAAGGCAGCAAACCTGTGGGCCAAAAAATTTTGGCCCGCAGCAGCAATAAAGCCGGGGGCAAAGCGTGCCAAATATTTTCTTCGGAAGGCAATACAGGGGGGTCGCCGGGTGCCTTGCCTGCCCGCCGAACAACATTTTGTTGCAAAAACCTCCGCCGTGCTGCTAACCAAGGCGGAGGTTTTTTGTGAGGCAGAATATACTACAGCGGCGGGTTGGTTCCTTGCCCGTTGCCGCTGTTTTCGGCAGAAGGGGCGGCTTGCGCCCCATTCCATTGGCCGGCCTGCTGTGCTGCGCCAAAACCGGTTTCTACGCCTGAAAAACTGCCGGGTTGCTGCAAAGGCTGCCCGTTTGCATCTGGTACGGGCGGTACAGGCGGCAGCCCCTGGCCTTGTGCTGTGTAAGAAGAGCTTTGCGCCTGCGCCCTTCCCCTTCGCACCAGCCGAACAATGCCGATTATAATCAGAATGCAGCCTACCACTACAAGCGCTGCCGAGCTGTTGGTGCCTCTTAGCACCAGCTTTCCCGACAGGCCCCCGATAAGCATAATAATACCCCAAATAAGGCTTCCCATAAAAAGTAGTCCTTTCGTTTTTTGTATGTATATCTTATCGTATAGTATGCTGAATTGCAATAGATAAACAACATAAAAACGTATATTTATTTTCCCTGGCTATTTGGCTTTCCATATTCTTTTGCCGGCAAGCCGCCTTGCCGTGCCTGCCAAGCAGGGCACTTTGCCGGCGTATTTTCCGGCATGCGCGGGGAACGGCGCGGGCAAAGGTTTTGCCCAAAAGGGCCTGCCTGAACACAGTGGCGGCACAAAACAAATAAAACCCGGCAAGGGGGTTTCCTGCCGGGTTTGTGGTAGGCTGGTAAAAAAACGGAGCGATATATTTGTTTTTATCTCTTTGTCGCCTTCACTACAAAGGTTACAGGAAGCATTTCTGCTTTCCGGGCAAAATCGTCCTTTTGCCCCTGCAAAATTTCATTGTCGGGCTGCTCAATCATTTCTTCAATAATAAACCCGGCGCTTGCCAGCGCATTTATATAGGTAGACAGCGTGCGGTCTGATAAGGAGAATATCCCGCCCTCCAGCGCCACCGAATACCAGTTTTCGTCAAAATAACATTTTTTAAAAACAAGCTGCCCGTTTTCAAGGGCAACACATTTGTGAATGGGGTGCGACCAGCTGAAAATAAAGGTGCCGCTCTTTTTAAGGTAGGTGGCAATGCGGCAAAGGGTGGCCTTGAGGTCGGTGGTCCAGCCAATGGCATAAACAGAATAAACAACATCGAAATACAAGGCGGGTAGGCCGCATTCCTCTTCCATGGGGGAACAAATTAATTTTGCCGAAAGCCCATGGGCCGCCAAGTGTGTGGCTGTTTTTTGAAGCTGTTCTTCCGACAAATCGATGCCCCATAGCTCAGAGGTGTTGCGGGCCCCTAGGTATTGCAGCGAGCGGCCGTTTCCACAGCCTATCTCCAACACCTTCTTTCCGGCTATGTTGCCAAGCAGGTGGTGGTTTTCTTCCGAAATAAAGGCGCCGTAAAAAGGAAGGGCCGTTGTGCCTAAAACATCACCTCCCTTTTTGCTCCAAAAGAGGGCGTTTGTTTTATGAAGGGCTTCTTCGCACATATCGGCGGGGGTGGCGCCACCAATCTCCCCGGCGCCGATAATAACCGGCTTGTGGTTGGTGTCTTTTTCCATATAGGCTTTCTTCCTCAATTCAGGCGTTTGTTGTTTTATTGCGCGGTATTTGCTTTCCACTATTTTACCATAGGCGTGTCTTTGGCGGCTATATTCGGCAAAATATGGCAGACTGCTGCCGTGCAGGGCCTGGTTTAAAAAACAGGGAAGGTTGTTGCGGCACGGCACCGGCGCCCGCAAGTGTTTTTTGCATAAAAAAACCGCACCGCCATTATAGGCGGTACAGGCGCTTTGTTTTTTATTTTTCACCGGGCAGAAAAATACTTTATATACAACACCTGCCAAAGCAGGCGGGGCAAGGGCAAAAAAATAGCACCTCGAACACCAATGCCATTCCGGCATGCCGTATGCGGTGTGCAAACGGCCCGAACGCACATTCCCCCAGAATAACTGCGCTCGTCCCAAAAGGCTGGCTGCTCAAAATAGCATTGGTGTAAGAAATGCGGCTGAGGAGGCCACAATGCCAAGGCAAACAGAGGAAAATTTGCATGCAACAAGGAGAAGGTTTGCTGTAGTTATGGTTGCAGCTTTATTATAATAACCGGCGGTCAATTTGCGGTCAAAAGTTTCGCTGCTGCCCAAGCTGTATAACGGTTTGTTTTTATCAATAAAAAAGAAAACGCCGCCCGGCGTAGCCGGGCAGCGAGCTGTAACAACACAACAATTGGCAGGGGCGGCACTTTCGGCCCAGCCAACTGACTCAAACGAAAAGGCAACATTGAGGCGAGGCTGTGGGCATTGTGGCCCATTGCTTCCGAAACATTCTGTTTTTCTTTGCCTCTCACGTTTTGCTGCCGCCATAACCCGTTGCTTTTGGCAAGTATACCGGCACGGCATTCCGGGCCGCCGCCCTTTGCCTTGCAAAAACAAATAAGCCAATGCCCCGGCAAGCAGCGACAAAGCGCCGGTAAAGCCGCCGTTTACAGCGAAATTTCGTCGATAAGGTCAAGCTCGGCTTTGCTGAACCCGGTATTTTTCAGCGCGCCAATGTTGTCTAAAATTTGCGATGGCCTGGACGCCCCAATTAAAACGCTTGTTACCACGCCGTCCCGCAGCACCCAGCTTAAGGCCATTTCCGCCAGGGTTTGCCCGCGGCCCGCGGCCAGTTCGTTCAGGCGCTGTATTTGCGCCATGCGCTGCCCGGTAAGAATGTCTTCCTTCAAAAACCGGCCGTCGGTTTTAACGCGGCTGTCTTCGGGAATGCCGTGCAAATAGCGGTCTGTCAGCAGGCCCTGTGCCAAAGGGCTGAAGGCAATAATTCCTTTTTTCAGCTTTTGGGCTGTTTTTTTAAGGCCATTTTTTTCAATGGTTCTGTCAAAAATGGAATAACGGTTTTGGTTGATAATCAAGGGGCAGTGAAGCTCTTCCAAAATATGCGTGGCCTTTTCAAGCGTTTCACCATCGTAATTCGAAAGGCCTGCATACAGCGCTTTGCCGCTTGCAACCGCCTGCGCCAATGCCCCCATGGTTTCCTCCAGCGGGGTGTTTGGGTCAATGCGATGGTGGTAAAAAATATCCACATATTCCAGCCCCATTCGCTGAAGGCTTTGGTTCAGGCTGGCCAGCAAATACTTGCGGCTGCCCCAGTTGCCGTAGGGGCCTTCCCACATGTCGTAGCCTGCCTTGGTGCTTATAACCAGCTCATCGCGGTAGGCACTGAAGTATTCTTTTAAAATTAGGCCGAGGTTCTTTTCGGCGCTGCCGGGCCGGGGCCCGTAATTGTTGGCAAGGTCGAAATGTGTAATGCCCTGGTCGAAAGCCGTAAAGCAAAGCTGCTTCATGTTTTCGTAGGAAGCGGTGTCTCCAAAATTGTGCCAAAAACCAAGCGAAACGGCGGGCAATTGAAGGCCGCTGTTCCCACTGCGGAAATAGCGCATACTCTGGTAGCGCTCTGGTGATGCCTTGTACATAATGAATCCCTCCTGAAGTGGTAAAGTGTGTGGGTTTCTGTACATATCCTACCACTTCAAGTATACTTGAAGTCAAGAGTTCTTTCCAGGCCTTCAAAAAGGAGATTTTATGGCAGAGTTTACAATACGGGAAATTTCCGAGCAATTTCAGCTGCCGCCTTCCACCCTGCGGTATTATGAAGAGGTGGGCATTTTAACCGGAGTGGGCAGAACCGCTGCGGGGCAGCGCATTTTTACCGACCGCCATGTGAACCGCCTTAAAACCATCTGCTGCTTTAAAAACACCGGAATGAGCATTGCCCAGCTACAGGAATTTTTCACTTATGAAATGGAAGAGCCGCAACATATCGACGAAATTCTGCTTTTGTTGGGCGGGCAAAAGCAATCGATTGAGGCGCAGCTTACCCAGCTGAGGCAAGACCATTTGCACGTGCTGAGAAAGCTTGCGTATTACGGCGATATTAAAAAAAGCCTTGCCGGGGGCCAGCCTCTTCCCGAATGGAAGAATTACCGCGGCAAAACAAACTTTGGCGAAGAATAGAAAAAAGGCCATGGTATTTTTTTGAGGGGCGCTAAGCCAAAGGGCTGCATAAACACCCGGGTACCCATAAAGTGGTTGCCACAAGGCGGCAGGCTGCCGTTTTGCAGGCCGTAAAGGGCTTTTAAAAGGGGCCGTGTATACCAAAATATCGCCGGTGCCCGGCAAAACCGGGGCATATAAGCCGAAAGGTACAAGCAAAGCGGGAGGAGGAAATTTTCCCCTCCCGCTTTCGCGGCAAAACAGGCCCCGCATAAAATGCGGGGCCTGCGGGGTAAAGCTGTGTGTATGCTTCTTTTTTGCAGGGCGGCAATGCCGCTTTAAAACAGCCCGGAAATAACGCCTTCGTTGCTCACATCAATGTTCAGGGCTGCCGGTTTTTTGGGCAGGCC
>JBKEBR010000505.1:0-2652 GCA_047973285.1 Oscillospiraceae bacterium
ATCAATGTGGCCGTCGAAAGCAACCAGGGTTTTGCCGGTGCCCATATAGCCCAGCAGGTTGCCCATGGGGTCTATTTCCACCTTGTTGAAGCCCAGCTTGCGCATTTCTTCGGCGGCGCGCTCAATTTTGCCTTTTTCGTCGGCGCTTTCGCCGGGAATTTGCACCATATCGCGCAAAAAGCGGGTCATCTCTTTCCGGTATCCTTCAGCGGCTTTTTTAATTGCGTTGAAATCCATTTAAAACACCTTATCCTTTCATAAACAGCATTTATCTATAAATCGGCTTTTCATCCTTTTGGTACCTGTGTTATACCGAAGGGTATTCGCCGGCCCACACAATGCGCTTGTACTGGTCGGGGTCGGTATCTCATTAGTTGCTGAACAGGAGAATTTTGCTGTTTTCATCAATGCCAAGCTCTTTTATAAATGCGTCATAGTCGGGGTTTGTCAAAACCTCCAGCAGGCAGCCCATACCGGCCGCGACGCTTTCGCCCGAAATAACCCGGGTATCTCCAACAACAGGGGCGCCCAGCACCCGCATGGCGGTGGCCGCCGCATAGTCGGGCAGCGAAACAAAAAAGGAGGTTTTGCTTTTTAAAATGTCCCAGGAAATGGTGTTGGCCTCGCCGCAGGCAAGGCCTGCCATAATGGTGGTAAGGTCGCCGCCCACATCCACGGTAGAGCCGTCGGCCTTTACGGCGCTGCGGTACAGGCAGTCGGCGGCCTGTGCCTCTACAACGGTGGTAACCGGCACATTGCCGGCAAAATAATTGGCAAAAAAGCCCTGTACGGCACCGGCCAGGCTGCCTACGCCTGCCTGTACAAAAATATGGGTGGGGCGCTCTACCCCGTATTCCTTCAGCTGCTCGGCTGCTTCCAGCGCCATGGTGCCGTAGCCCTGCATAATCCAGCCGGGAATTTCCTCGTAGCCCTCCCAGGCGGTGTCCTGAATTACCACGCTGTTCGGGGTTTTGTTGCTTTCGGCGGTGGCAAGGCGCACCGCGTCGTCGTAGTTCATATCGGTAATGCTGGCCTTAGAGCCCTCTTTCAGAATGTTCTCAAGGCGGGTTTGGGAAGAGCCCTTGGGCATGTACACAACGCTGTGCTGCCCAATTTGGTTGGCGGCCCAGGCCACGCCGCGGCCATGGTTGCCGTCGGTGGCGGTAAAAAAGGTGTAGTCGCCCAGCTCTTTTTTAATGTCGGGGGAGGTAAGCTGTGTGTAGCCAAGCTCGGAAATATCGCGGCCAACATGGCCCGCAATAAACCGCGCCATGGCAAAAGAGCCACCCAGCACTTTAAAGGCGTTTAAGCCAAAGCGGTAGCTTTCATCTTTTATATAAATGCCGCTTATGCCGCATTCCTTGGCAAGGCTGTCCAGCTTTGCCAGGGGTGTTTTGGTGTATTGAGGAAAGGATGCGTGAAATTCGCGCACTTTTTCAATTTGCTTTGGGTCCATCAAAGCAAGTTCTTTTTCGGCGCTTGTCTCGGGAAGTTTGTTTGCCGTCCACTTCATTTCGGGCTTCATTTTGCTGGCCTCCATATTCATTCTTGAAACTGCGGTACTCGGCGGCCCTTGCAGAACAGTGCGGCGGCATACCACAGAAATCAGCTCTCAGCGTCCATGTAATTGTACAGGGTGTACTTGGATATATCGTAATGCTTGGAAACCTTGTCGCCCGCTTTTTTAATAAGGAAGGCGCCCTTGTCGTTCAAAAACTGTATGGCGCGGGTTTTGTCTTCCTTGCTCATCATGGCAACGGGCTTTCCAATGTGCTTGTCGGCCTCTTCAATCAGCAAATCCAGCAGGTCGGAAACGTTGTTGGTAATGGTGTTAATTTCCTCTGTGCTTTCGGGGCCTTGCAGGGTAACGGTGGCTTCAATGGCGTGCTGGGCCATAATAAGGTCGGTAATATCGTAATTAATGCCGAACAGGCCAATAACCTTGTTGTTTTCGTCCCGCACATAAATGGAGGTGGACTTCACAATTCTGCCTTCCTTTGTGCGGGCAAGGTAGCTGTAGTTGTCTTCCACAGGGGTGTTTTTTTCTTTCAGGGCCTGCAGCACCATTTCGCTGGCGCCGTCGCCAATATGGCGGTTGGTGATATGGCCGTTTTCAATGGCGATAATGGTGTTTTCATACCCCTTGGAAAGGTCGTGAACGGTTACCTCGCAATTGGTGCCAAACAGGGAAGACACCCCTTTGGCCAGGCGCTCTAAAAATGGTTTTTGGTCTTGAATATTCACAGCAAAAGCCTCCTTCTGTTTAGTGTGCAAAACAGGCAACGAAGGCGAAGAATGTGAAAGCACCCGCTACCTATACTATAGCACAATTATTTGTAATTTCAATAAATTTTTAGCAATAAAAAAAATTTTTTAGTTTTTCTATTTTTTACACAATTTTTTGGAGAGTTGTATGGTGAAACCGCTGCTCAAAATTCTTTTAAAACGGCTCAAAACCAGCCTTTTCAAGCCTTTCGAAATCTTCGGGCGTATCAATGTCGGCCAAAGAAAATGCCGAGGCAACAGGGCAGGGAATAACGCTACCGGGGTGGCGCTGTTTAATGGCGCGGGCATTTTCGCCGTCGGCAAGGCTAAGCAGCTCCTGCCGAAAATAGCTTGAAAACAGCACGGGGCTGCCCTGCTGCTTTTCAA
>JBKEBR010000506.1:0-1651 GCA_047973285.1 Oscillospiraceae bacterium
GCCCACGATATTTTGGATGTGCGCTCTTTGCTGGAAAAAAACAACGGCGAAAATATTAAAATTATAGCCAAAATTGAAAACCAAGAGGGCATTCAGAACATTGATGAAATTTTGGCTATTTCCAATGGCATTATGATTGCTCGCGGCGACATGGGCGTGGAAATTGACTTTACCGAAATACCCATTATTCAAAAAGATTTAATTGCCCGTTGCTATTCTTCGGGCCGCCCTGCCATTACCGCCACACAAATGCTGGAAAGCATGATTAACAACCCCCGGCCCACCCGCGCCGAAATAACCGACGTTGCCAACGCTATTTATGACGGAACCTCTGCCATTATGCTTTCGGGTGAAACGGCGGCGGGCCAGTACCCGGTAGAGGCTGTTCGCACGATGGCCGCCATTGCCGAGCGCACCGAAGCCGATATTTCTTACGATAAACGCTTTAAAATGCGTTCCAACGAAACTGCCCGCCTTTCGGTAACGGCCGCTGTTGCCCACGCCACCTGCACCACTGCCATCGACATTGGCGCAAGCTCTATTATTACCGTTACCAAAAGCGGGGAAACCGCCCGCTTGCTTTGCAAGTACCGCCCCTCTACCCCCATTACCGCCTGCGTAATGCACGAAAAAATTTATTACCAGTTGGGCCTTTCCTGGGGCATTACACCGGTTATTATGCCCTACGCCAACAACACCGATGAGATGATAAGCCTTTCCGTTGCGGCTGCACAGGGCGCCGGCCTTATTCAAAATGGAGATTTGGTGGTAATAACCGCGGGCGTGCCGGTTGGTGTGCCCGGCACCACCAACATGATTAAAGCGCATTTGGTGGGAGATTCGCTGGTAAGCGGCATTGGCATTGGAGAGCACAATGCCGTTGGCCGCGTTTGCATTTGCCATACCCCTGGCGAGTTGAAATCCAAATTCAAGTACGGCGATGTTTTGGTAACCAACAGCACCAGCAACGATATGCTGGAAGCCATGAGAGACTCTTCGGCCATTATTACCGAAGAAAGCGGCATGAACAGCCACGCCGCCATTGTGGGCCTCACCTTGAATAAGCCCGTTATTGTGGGTGCCGCAGGCGCCACATCAAAGCTGAAAGACGGGCACATGGTTGCGGTAGACGCAGCACACGGTGTTGTACAGAACATGCCCGAATAAAAACCATAAAGAGGAGCCTTTTATGGAAAGAATTGCCAGTTTTTCGGTAGACCATACCAACCTGCAAAAGGGAATGTATATTTCCAGGGTAGATGCCCCCGATATTGTTACCTATGATATCCGCATGAAAAGGCCGAACAAAGGCGACTATCTTTCTACCGGGGAAATGCATACCCTAGAGCACCTGTTTGCCACCTACGCCCGCAACTCGGAATATGGGAAAAATGTTGTGTATGTGGGGCCTATGGGCTGCCGAACAGGGTTTTACCTTATTGTGCGAGGCTTGCCCCACAGCCTGGCAATTGCACTTACACAAAAAAGCATGCAGTTTATGGCCGAATTTGAGGGCGCTATTCCCGGTGCAAGCGAAGCAGAATGCGGCAACTACCAGGACCAGGATTTGCCCGGCGCCCGCAGGGCCGCCGCCGACATGGCGTTGGTGCTGAAAGGCTATACAGAAGATAGGCTGGCATATTAGTTTACA
>JBKEBR010000507.1:0-3763 GCA_047973285.1 Oscillospiraceae bacterium
CCCTGCACGATTTGTTTGCCAAAAGCTGCCAAAAGCCGCTGTACAAGCTGCTGGGCGGGGCAAAGCCCGTCATTGAAACCGACATCACCATCAGCGTAAACCCGGTGGAGCAAATGGTGGCGGACTCTCTCAGCGCCGTGGCCGAAGGGTACAACATTTTAAAGGTGAAGGTGGGCAAGGAAGGCTTTGCCGATGTTGCCCGCATGGAGGCAATTCGCAGGGCCGTTGGCCCCGAAACGGTGCTGCGGGTAGACGCCAACCAGGGCTGGGAGGCAAAGCAGGCGGTGCGCATCATTCGCGCCATGGAGGACAAGGGCCTCGAGATAGAGCTGGTGGAGCAGCCGGTGCCCGCCCACAACCTTGCGGGCATGCGGTACATTACCCAAAATGTATCCACCCCTGTGCTGGCCGACGAAAGCGTGTTTTCGGCTGCCGACGCCGTGGAAATTATCCGCGCCGGCGCGGCCGACCTTATCAATATAAAGCTGATGAAAACCGGCGGCATCCACGAGGCGCTGCGCATTTGCGCCATTGCCGAAAGCTTTGGGGTGGGGTGCATGGTGGGCTGCATGCTGGAATCCCACATTTCGGTGGGGGCGGCGGCCCATTTGGCCGCGGCCAGGCGGGTATGCACCATGGCCGATTTGGACGGCCCCTCGCTTTGCGCCGAAAACCCCTATACCGGGGGGCCCGAATACAACGGGCCGAACATAGTGTTGTCAAACCAGCCGGGCATTGGCGTTGTGCAGGTGCCCGGGTTTGAAAATAAAGGGTAACCTTTAATAGCCAACAAAGGGGAGAAAGTACATGAAAAAAGCACTTGCACTTATGCTGAGCGCCATTCTTACGGCAAGCGTTCTTGCCTCCTGCGGAACAAGCACCAGCGAGCCCGCGGTGAACAGCGGCACTACCGTATATGGCGACCGCAGTTCTACCGAATACCGCCAGGTATACGCGTCGGAATTCACCACCCTCAACTACCTGCAAACCGGTAACTCGCACGAGCTGAGGGCTTTGGCCAACACCATCGACGGCCTTACCGAATACGACACCTACGGCAATGTACAACCGGCTTTGGCTGAAAGCTGGGAGCACAACGACGACTACACCGTTTGGACCTTTAAAATTCGCGAAGGGGTAAAATGGGTAGACGCCGAGGGCAACGAGGTGGCCAACGTTACCGCCCAGGACTGGGTGGACGCCGCCGAGTACGTAAACAATGCCAACAACGACGCCAGCGCCCAGTACCTGTACGATGGCTTTGTAAAAAACGCGCAGGCCTACTACGAAACCACCTCCAACATTCTGCTGGCTGAAAACGCGGTGGCGGGCGGCGAGGCCGCCACGGTGGAGGAATACTATGCCGCCAACGACATTGACACGGCAGATTTCCTCACCGATTTCAGCGAGGTGGGTGTAAAGGCGCTGGATACCTACACCCTTGAATACACCACCGAAAGCTCCTGCCCCTACTTTATTTCGCTGCTCTCCTACTCTTCGTACCTGCCGGTAAACGGCGATTTCCTGCGGGAGCAGGGCGAAAACTTCGGCATCGACAATTACAGCGTTCTGTATTGCGGCGCCTATATTTTCTCGGAATACGAGCCCCAGGTGCGCCGCGTTCTCACCGAAAATCCCACCTATTGGGACCCGGACAGCATCTACATTAAAAAGCTGGAATACATCTACAATGCCCAGGCCTCCACTTTGGCGCCCACCATGTTCCAAAAGGGCGAGGTGGACTTTGCCCAAATCAGCGCCGACGTGCTGGATGAATGGATGAACAACGCCGAAACCAGCGACATCGTTCGCCCCGAGCCGGTGGACATTTCTTACTCTTACTTCTATGCCTTCAACTTCGAGCCCCGCTTCGATGAAGTGTACGAGCCCGAAAACTGGACGTTGGCCGTAAACAATGAGAACTTCCGCCAGGCGGTTATGGCCGCGCTGGACAGGGAAAAGGCCCTTGCCGTGCAAGACCCCTACACCCCCGAGCTGTTGGTGAACAACACCATTACCCCCGCAACCTTTGCGGTGGGCGACGGCAAGGATTACACCGAGTACGACGGCCTGGCCGAAATTACCGCCCGCGACAGCTTTGATGAAACCAAAGCCAAAGAATATGCCGCCCTTGCCAAAACAGAGCTCACCGCGGCCGGCGCTACCTTCCCCATTAAGGTGTTAATGCCCTACAACCCCGCCACCACCAACTGGGACAAAGAGTGCCAGGTTGTGGAGCAGCAGATTGAGGGCGTGCTGGGCAGCGACTTTATCGATATTATTGTGGAAGCGGGCCCCTCCACCGGCTTTTTGGGCGAGGTTCGCCGTTCGGGCAAATTTGCGCTGATGAAGTGCAACTGGGGCGCCGACTATGCCGACCCCCAAACCTGGACCGACCCCTTCAACTACAGCACCAACGGCGCCGGCGGCAACAGCTACAACTTTATGTACACCGACGCCCAAAAGCTGCTGCTGGAGCAGCCGGTTACCGGCAAATCTGCCGAAACCCAGGCCACTGTGGCGGAATATTACACCCTGCTGGATGCGGCCAAGGCCATTACCACCGACGAAGCCGCCCGCTACGAGGCCTTTGCAAAGGCGGAAGCCTTTTTGATTGACCATGCCATTGTGGTTCCCTACTCGGTAGACTTCTACTATGGCTATGTGGCAGACATGCTGAACCCCTACGACCGCCAGTTTGCCCCCTTCGGCCTTGCCCCCTACCGTTATAAGGGCCGCCAGTTGCTGGAAAAGCCCATGAGCCAGCAAGAATTTTTGGCCGCCCGCGACGCGTGGGAAGCCGAGCGCGTGGCAGCCATTGCCGAATAAGTAGAAATTTGTAAACAAAAAGCAGGCGGAATACTTGCGGGCTGCCGGGCAGCCCGCAAGTATTCTTGCATGTATAAGTGGCCTTGGCCCCGGCGTAATAGGGGCGGGGCGGCTTTGCATTCTTTGCTGAAAAGGCCGGGTATCGGCCTTTTCAGCAAAGAATGCCAGGCATTGCAGCATTACCAATACACCATTTGCCGGGCTGCGCAGCGGGCCGGCCGGTATTTTCGAGGGGAGAGCCAATGGCAAAGTACATCCTGAAAAGGCTGCTGCGTTCCATCGCAACTCTGTTTGTTATTATGAGCGTGGTGTTTTCTCTGCTGCGCCTTATGCCAATAGAGGGCTACTTCAACAACTACGAAAAAATGAGCCCCACCCAAATTAAGGTGGGCATGGAAAAGCTTGGCCTTAACCAGCCGCTGCCCCGGCAGCTGCTGGGCTTTTACGGGCAGCTGCTGCAGGGCGACCTTGGCAAATCGGCCAAAATACGGGTGAATTACCCCATCGATAAAATTATTGCCTCCAAAATGCCCCTTTCCATGCAAATGGGGCTTATGTCGGTGGCGCTGGCCATTCTTGTGGGCCTGCCGCTGGGGGTTATGATGGCCAAAAGCAGCCGCAGCAAAAGCAGGCTGAAACTGTGGGACAAATTCGGCACCCTGTTTGTGGTGCTCATACAGTCTATTCCGGCCTCGGTGTACTATTTGTTCATTCAAATATTCGGCACCGAGTTCATCAATAAATTTACCAACCTGCCCACGCTGTTTCAGGTAAACAACCCTCTAAGCTGGGTGCTGCCGGTGGTTTCGCTTTCGCTGGGCAATATGGCCATGTACGCCATGTGGATGCGCCGCTATATGATGGACGAAAGCAACAAAGACTATGTGCAGCTGGCCCGCGCAAAGGGGGTGCCCACCGGGGTTATTTCCACCCG
>JBKEBR010000508.1:0-13000 GCA_047973285.1 Oscillospiraceae bacterium
CATTGTAGACCAAATTGACATTCAGCCCTAAGGAGGGAACGCCCCATGGATTGCTCGCCGGAAATTAAAATGGTGCGCGCGCGCAAAATGGTAGACACCCTGCTGCGCCCCGGCGAATATGCCGACCTTGTGCTGCAGGGCGGGCAGTTTATCAACGTGCTTACCCGCGAAATATACCCCGCCGATGTGGCCGTACAGGGCGGGCTTATTTTGATGACGGGCGATTGCTCGGCCCTAATTGGCGAAAACACACAGGTGCTTAACGTGGCGGGCAAGTATGTATGCCCCGGCTTTATCGATTCCCACATGCACTTCGAAAGTTCTATGCTTACGGCCACCGAATTTTCGCGCCTGTCTATTCCCAGCGGCACCACCGCCCTTTTCCCCGACCCCCACGAAATTGGCAACGTGCTGGGAATAGAGGGCATAGAGGCCATGCTGCAAGAGGCCGAAAACCTGCCCAACCACATTTACTACGCCGTGCCGGCCCTTACGCCGGACGTGCCGGGCCTTGAAACGGCGGGCGGCCTTATCAACAGCGGCAACATTCGCCGCCTGCTGGCAAGCCCCCTTGTGCAGGGCCTTGGTGAAATGCAGGGCTTCAGCAATGTGCACCCGGTGTACCGGCATTCCCCCGCCCTCATCGACGATTTGCTGGCCTCGGTGTACTATGCAAAGCAGGCGGGCAAAACGGTGGAGGGCAACGCCCCCGAGCTGTTCGGGCCGGAGCTTGCCGCCCATATTGTTGTGTGCGGCGGCGAAACCTCCTGCCACGAAACCACCACCAAGGCAGAGTGCGCCGAAAAGCTGCGCAGCGGCGTAACGGTGTTTATGCGGGAGGGCTCTACCCAGCGCAACATGGCCGAGTGCATTCGGGTGGTAACCGAGGACGGCATGGATTCGCGCAAGCTGGTGCTTGCCACCGACGACATGGTGGCCGAAGATTTGCTGAAGACCGGCCACATGAACGATGTGCTGCGCCGCACCATTGCCGAAGGGGTAGACCCGGTGGAGGCCATTCAAATGGCCACCATCAACGCCGCCTGGCACTTTGGCCGCAAGGACATTGGGGTGCTGGCGCCGGGCAAGGCGGCGGATATCTGCGTTATTTCAAACCTGGCCGAGGTAACGGTAGACCTGGTGGTGCTGGGGGGCAAAATTGCCGCCGAAAACGGCCGCCTGCTGCTGGACATTCCCCGTTACACCTACCCCGCCCACACCAAAAACAGCGTGCACCACGCCCGCATAAAGCCGCAGCAGCTTACCCTTTCCTCTTCCCTTGCACAGCAAGAGGTGCGGGCCATTGGCATTGTGCCGGACCAAAACCTTACCACCTGCGTGCAGGCGGTGCTGCCGGTGGAAAACGGCGTTGTAATGCCCGGCCCCGGGCAGGACATTGCGGCCTTTGTCTCTATCGAGCGGCACGGCAAGCACGGCGGCATAGGCAAAACCTTTGTGCAGGGCCTTGGCATACAGCGGGGGGCCATTGCCCAAAGCATTGCCCACGACACCCACAACCTGCTGGTGTGCGGGGTAAATTTTGACGACATGGCCATGGCGGCCAACCGGGTTATTGCCATGGGCGGCGGCATTGCCATGGTGAAGGACGGCAAGGTGGTGGCCGATTTGCCCCTGCCCATTGCCGGGCTTATGACCAACGAGCTGGCCGGGAAAGAGCTGGGGAAAAAGCTGGAGGAGCTGCACAGCCTTGCGGCGGCAGAGCTTGGGGTTGCGCTGCACGCCCCTTTTATGCACCTGTCTTTCCTTTCGCTGGTTACCAGCCCAAAGTGGAAGCTTTCAGACAAGGGGCTGGTGGACGCCGAAAGCTACACCATTATTTCCACCCTTGCCGGGCAGAAGGGAGCGCCGCATGAGCTATGAAGTAATTGATTTGACCCAGGAAATTTTTCAGGGCATGTCGGTTTTTCCCATGCACCAGAAAACCATGATTTTCCCGAACATTACCCACGAGGAAAGCCTTGCCAAATTCGGGTTTATGTTTGCCACCAACAACCTGCTTATCAACGAGCACGGCCCCACCCACGTGGACGCGCTGTACGAGTCGGACCCGAAGGGCGAAACCATTGAAAAGGCCGGGCTGCACCACTTTTTGGGCCCCGCCGTTTGCCTTGACCTTGCCCATGTTTCGCCCGACGAATACATTACCGCGGCCCACCTGGAAAGCGCCCTTGCCGCCGCAGGGCAAACGCTTGGCAAGGGCGACATTGTACTTTTGTGCACCGGCCACTACCGCCGCGCCTACGGAACAGACGAATGGCAAACCCGCTACACCGGCCTTAGCCAGCAGGCCGCCGAATGGCTGGGCCGCCGGGGGGTTATCAACATTGGCATAGACGCCCCCTCCATAGACAAGCCCGACGACACCCGGTATTCCGGCCACCTTGTTTGCCAAAAATACCGTATGCTGAACACCGAAAACCTCTGCAACCTGGAAAAGGTTGCGGGCAAGCGCTTTTTGTACATAGGCCTGCCGCTTAAAATACGCGGGGGCTCCGGCTCGCCCATTCGGGCCGTGGCGCTGCTCACCAACTGAAAGGAAGTTTTTCCATGGAAACCATTCGGCAGCGGGTGCTTATTCCCCCGTATTCCGCCCGGGCCGTACAGGTTATGGCGGGCCAGCAGCTTTGCATTGTGGATGTGGAGGGCCAGCAGGTAAGCGATTTTGTGTGCTTCAACGCCGACGATTTGCAGGAGCATGTTTCGCCGGTGCACATGCGGTCCTCCCTTTCCAGCCTGCGGCTGAAATTGGGCGACTTTTTGTTTTCCAACCGGCGCGAGCACATGATGCAGCTGGTGCAGGACACCGTGGGCTGCCACGACTTTTTCTTCCCCGCCTGCGATGATTACCGGTATAAGGTAGATTTTGGCATTAAAAACCACCCCAATTGCCACGACAACCTGATGATGGCGCTGAGCGAAAGCTTTCACTTTGCGCCCGAGCCCCTGCCCGACCCCATCAACTGGTTCATGAACAACAAAATGGATGAAAACGGCGACTATGTTATTACGCCGCCCCTTTCAAAACCCGGAGATTTTGTGCGCCTTACCGCCCTTAAAAACTGCATTGTGGCCTGCACCACCTGCTCGCAGGATATTGTGCCGGTAAACGGCATGAAGGTAACCCCTATTGAGCTGCAGGTGGTTGCGCCCTAGCAAAAAAAGGAGCCCGCCCTATGAACTCCACCGAACGCACACCCCCCGCCGGTGCAAAGCAGCTGCTGCTGGACATGCTGGCCATTGCCACCGTAAACGGCGAAGACAACGAGGCCGCCCTGGCCGAATATATTGCGCAATACCTTGGGCGGGCGGGCCTTGCCCCGCAGCTGCACCCGGTTTGCAAAGGGCGCAGCAACCTGAGCGCCCTTGTAAAAGGGCGCGATTCCTCCCGCACGCTTGTGCTGAACGGCCACCTCGACACCGTGCCCTACGGCAGCCTTGCAAAGTGGCAAACCAACCCCGCCGTGCCCACCGAAAAGGACGGCCTTGTTTTTGCCCGCGGCGCCAGCGACATGAAAAGCGGCCTTGCCGCCTACTTGTACGCCTTGTGCAGCCTTGCCGAAAACGGCGAAACACCCTTTTGCGACATTTTGTTTTTGGCCACCTGCGACGAGGAAAAGGGCGGCCTTGGCGCAAAGCAGTTTGTAAACAGCCTGCCACAAAACACCGCCGCCCTTATAATAGGCGAACCCACCGGAAACGCCCTGGGCCTGGCCCAAAAGGGCTGCTTGTGGCTACAGCTTACGGTGCAGGGCAAAACCTCTCACGGGGCCTACCCGCAAGAGGGGGTAAACGCCCTGGAAAAAGGCTTTGCCCTGGCCGGGCAGCTGGCCGCCTTTGCCGGCTTGCACAGCCACCCCCTTTTGGGCGCTTCCACCGCCCAGGTTACCATGGCAAAGGGCGGCATTGCCCCGAACATGACCCCCGACAGCGCCGAATTTTTGCTGGACATTCGCCCCACCCCGCCCTTTGGCGCTGGCCACATTGAAGCCTGGCTGCAGGACGCCCTGCATTCGGGAGCCTGGCCCGCCTTTTCCTGGCAGGCGGTAAACAGCCGCACCGGCATTGAAACCCCGCCCGAAAACCCCTATGCCGCCCGGCTGGCCGAAAGCATTCGGCAGGCCACCGGCGGCAGCCCCGGCGCCATTGGGGTAAACTTTTTTACCGACGCCTCTATTTTAAACCAAAACCACCCCGGCCTGCCGGTGGTTTTGTTCGGCCCCGGCCTGCCCGAGCTGGCCCATAAGCCGAATGAATATGTAAGCCTGCAGCAGTATTACCAGGCCATACAAAGCCTGCGGCTTTTTTTGGCACAGGCGCCTTAAAAAGCCGCGGCAGCACACCGGCAAGGGCTGTATTTTTACCAGTAGTTGCCATACAAGCAGTATACTTTTATACATTGCTACAAACCTGCAGGGCACCCGCCCCTTTTGTTGTATTGGCCCCCAAACAATGCTATACTTTTTATGTCAAAGGCGACACTGAAAAGGTGCCGCCTTTTTTGTTGTAAATTTTACGACGGGAGAAATGGAAGCAAGCCCATGAATTTGGAAATTAAAAAACTGAACTACGGTTACGAAAAAAGCAAGGCCCCCGTGCTGCAGGACGTAAACTTTACCATAGAGGCGGGCCGGGTAACCGCCATTATTGGCCCCAGCGGCTGCGGAAAAACCACCCTTGCCAATATTTTAAGCGGGGTTATTCCCGGCTTAATTGCCACCGGCACCATTGACGGCTACCTGAACAAGCAAGAGGGGCTGCAAATATCGGTGGTAAGCCAAACGCCCGAAAACCAGCTGTTCGGCTACGGCGTAACCGACGCCATTGCCTTTGGCATAGAAAACCTTGGCCTGCCGCAAGAGGAGCTGCACCGGCGCACCGAGGATATTTTGGACATGCTGAACATTCAGCACCTTCGCAGCCGCCCGGTTTCCACCCTTTCGGGCGGGCAGCGGCAGGCGGTGTGCATTGCCTCGGTGCTTGCCATGAAGCCCGACGTGCTGATTATGGACGAGCCGGTAAGCTCGCTGGACCCCAACGGCAAGCAGCTGATTCAAACCATTTTGGGCCGCCTGCGCGAGGCAGGCCAAACCACCATTGTGCTGGACAACAACCTTGACTGGGTGCTGGGCATTGTAGACCATATTATTGCCTTAAAAGAAGGCCGGGTGGCCTTTAACGGCACCCGGGAAGAATTTTTTGCCGAGGCAAACCCGCAGCAATTTGGGGCAAGTCTGCCCCAGCTGGCAGAGCTGAGCGGGGCCCTGCTGGAAAAGGGCATGATTGCCGAGCCCTTTTTAACCATGGAGGAGGCGCAGCAGGCCCTGCAGGGCGCCGCCCCCGCCGCAGCGCCGCGCACTATGCCGCCCGAAAAAGCCGAAGCCGCCCCGCCCATTTTGGAAGCGGTGCAGGTAACCAAGCAGTTCGGGCAAAATTTTGAAGCCCTGCACCAGCTGAACGCCGCCTTCCCCAAGGGCAAAATAACCGCCATACTGGGGCAGAACGGTTCAGGCAAAACCACGTTGGTAAAGCATTTAAACGGCCTGCTCAAGCCCACCTCCGGCGACGTGCTGCACAGCGGCACCACCCTTTTGGGCAAAACCGTGGCGCAAATAAGCAAGGACGTGCTGCTGGTGTTCCAGCACCCGGAGCACATGCTGTTTGAAAACACCGTATACGAAGAGCTTACCTTTTGCGCCCGCACCCAGAAAACGCCGTTTGAGGAAGAAACGGCCCTTGCCATTTTAGAGGAATACGGGCTGCTGGAAAACAGGGAGGATTTCCCCCCGAACCTGCCCATGGGTAAAAAGCACATTCTCACCATTTTGTCGGTGCTGCTTTCCGAGGCCGGGGTGGTTATTCTGGACGAGCCCACCCTTGGCATGGACGCCTGCCAAAAATTGCAGCTGGAGCGCATTGTGCGCGCCCTGGCGGCCCAGGGCAGAACGGTTATTCTGATAAGCCACGAAATACCGCTTGTTTTTAAACTGTGCGACTTTTTGCTGATTATGAAGGACGGCGAAAAGCAGGCCCAGGGCGGCAATCAGGCACTGGCCCAGCAGGAGGAGGTTTTTTTGGCAACCAACCTGCAACTGCCCCCGGTGGTTGCCCTTTCGCGGCAACTGGGCCTTGCGCCGGTTTGCTGCGATGTACCTTCGTTTGTAAAGGCCTTTGCGGGCCGTTTGCAAACCCAAACAAAGGAGGCCGCCCTTGGGTAACTTTTTGCAGTATGTGGACACCAACTCTTTTTTGCACCGCATAGAGCCGCGCACCAAGTTTTTGTTTTTTGTGGTAATGTCGGTGGTAACCTCTTTTGTAAAAAGCGGCCTTGCCCTTTTGTTTTTACTGGTGGTTTTTGCCGCGCTTTGGGGCGCCAGCCGGGTGCTGCCGTATTTTGTAAAGCTGCTGGTGCAAATTAAGGTGCTGCTTATTTTTATTTTTGGCCTTTGGCTTATTTTGGGCATGTTTCAGCAAAACATTGGCCCGGTAATTGTGCGCCAGCCCTTTACCCTGTTTGGCCAGCCCATGGTGTTTTCCCTTGAATGGTTCGATTTTTACAAGGGCGGGGTGTACGCCCTGCGGGTTTTTCTGATGATATCGGCCTTTTACACCGTTATTCTCACCACCAATTTCAGCCAAATTATTCAGGGGCTGAACGCCTGGCACCTGCCCTACCCCATCTCCTTCGGCATTGGCCTTATTTTCCAGATTATTCCCATGATTATTCAGGAGTTCAGCATGATTATGGAGGCCCAAAGCTCCCGCGGGCTTGAGGTGGAGCACTGCGGGGCCATTACCAAAATGAAAAACTACATTGTTATGTCGGCCCCGCTGCTGTTTCGGGTTTTGGGCAAGGGGCACGCCATTTCGCTTGCCATGTACTACTATAAGCTGGATTTCAAAAAGAAGCGCACCTCGTACCACTCTTTGCCCGTAACCGCCAAAGACTACGCCTTTGTGGCCGCCCTTATAGTGGTTACCGGCCTTGCCGTTGCCTTGCAGGTTTTGTATTACATTCCCCTGTAAGCGCCCTTTTAATTTTGGGTAAAAGAAGCCGGTGCAAACGGCGCCGCGCCTCTTTGCTATATTTTTTCTTGAGGAGGAAAAGTACTATGAGCGACACATCTCTTGCCAGCGCCCAGGCAGAAAAAAAGAAAGGCTTTACCTTTGTGAACATCATTTTCTTTGTAATTTTTGGTGTTCTAACCGGCGTTCTGTGGGCGTACGGCAGCCCCATTCCGCTTATTCCCGGCGCCGTACATTTCAGAACCTTCGCCTTTGTTATTCCTGTTATCGGGTTTTTGTTCGGGCCGGTGTCCGGCTTTTTCGCGGGGTACATTGGCACGGTGGTGTGGTCGCTTTTGGGCGGTTACTTTATTGCCCCCCACACCCTGCTTACCGACGGCATTACCGTTGCCCTGAGCGCCGCTTTGCCCAGCCTTGTTATGTTTGGCCGCAAAGCCAGCCTGGACACTGTTATTGACCGCATTAAAGCCTCTAAGGCCAAATTTATTCTTCAAAGCCTGCTTTGGTCTTTGCTGTTTGGCTGCCTGATGATTTTGGCCACCAGCTTTTCCCTCTCTTTCTTCACCGGGCTGGACTACTGGTACTGCGTAATTTGGATTGGCATTGCCGACGTAGTTCCCATTGCCTTAACCCCCTTTATTGTAATGCTGCTGGCGCCGCGGCTTAAAAAGGTGGTTACTTTGGTACCCCGAATATACCCCTTCCCATTTTGCCGCGGCCCTGGCCGCGGCAGGCGGGACGGCGGCCATACGGCCTTTGTCTCACAATAAAAGTACCCCCAAAACGGCCAAACCGTTTTGGGGGTACTTTTATTGTGGTTTGCAAGAATATCTTTTTGCAAAGCCCGCTTTTGCAACAGGCTGTGCAGGCCGTGTATTGAAAAAAGGGCGGCACCAGTGCAAAGCCACACACGGTGCCGCCAAATATTTATGCCTGCTGCGCGCCGTATCCTTCGTACAGCTGCTGCACAGCGGCAAAGCTGGGGCGCAGCTGCTGGTACAGGCCCCGGTAAATGGCGTAGGCCCGGTTGTACACTGGAATGTTTTCGGGCTTTGGGGTATACACTTTGCTTTGCTGCAAAAACAAATGCAGCTCTTCACAGCTGGCAAAAACACCGGTGCTAAGGCCCGCCAAAAACGCCACCCCAAGCGCCGAGCCGGGGTGCTTTGGGTAAGAGAGCACCGGCCTTGCCAGCACGTCGGCCGCAATTTGGCACCAAAACGCGCTTTTGGCCCCGCCGTTGGTGGCAATAATTTGCGTGGGGTGAAGGCCCGCCTGCTCCATCACCTCCAAATGGTGGCGAAAGCCGTAAATAACCGCCTCCAGCACCGCCCTAAAAATATGCTCTTTTGTGTGGGCAAGGGTAAGCCCAAACAGTACGCCGCGGGCGGCGGGGTCGAACAGGGGGGTTTTTTCGCCCAGCAGGTAGGGCAAAATAATAAGCCCGTCGCTGGCGGGGGGCACCTTCTCCGCCCGGCGGTCAAGCTCTTGCAGGCTTTGGCCGCCGTCTTCGCCCAAAATGTCTTTGGTGTACCATTTTACCAGCGAGCCGCTGGCGGCCATGCAGCCGTTTACAAGGTACTTGCCGGGCAGAAGGTGAAAATCGAAAAACAGGTCTTTGCAGGGGGCAATTTCGTTGACGCAGTACAAAATATCCCCCGCGCCGCCAAACTTTATCAGCAGGCTGCCCTCCTCTAAAATGCCCGCCGAAAAGGCCGAGGCCACATGGTCGGCGCTGCCCGCAATAACCGGAATGCCGTCGGCAAGGCCCAAAGAAGCCAGCCCGCCCGTGTGCCCCACCACGCTGCCGGAGGGCGACACAGCAGGGAAAAGGCCGGGGCTTACGCCGTACCGCTGCATATCGCCGGTAAGCCACCGGCGGGTGTGCACGTCAAACAAGCCGCTTTCCACCGCCCAGTTTATTTCCACCTGCTTTTGCCCCGTAAGCCGGTACACAATATAGTCGTAAGAGCCCAGCACCGCAGCGGTGTTTTGCCAAACCCCGGGCTCGTTTTCCTTCACCCACAACAGGCGGGGCAACACGTGCTGCTGGTTGGTATAGCCGCAGGTGCGGGCGTATAGCTCCTCCTGGTTTATTTCGGCCTGCAACCGGGTTACCTGCCCCGCGGCCCGGGCGTCGTTTTGCTGAATGGTGTTGCGCAGCACCTCGCCGTTTTGCCCCAGCAGCACAATGGCGGGCACCATGCCGCTTACGCCAATGCCCCGCACCCCGCCCATTTTGCCGGGGTGCAGCCGGGCAAGCTCGGCAAGGGCGTCGCAGGTATTCTGCCACCAAACGCCCGCGTCCTCCTCCGCCCAGCCGGGGTGCAGGGAAAGAAGGTTGTGGGGGCGGTTTACCTCGGCCGCATATTCCCCGCCCTCGCCAATTAGCACCACCTTTACGGCGGTGGTGCCAATGTCTATGCCCAGCGCATAGTTTGTTTGCTTGCTGCTCATTTTTGCCTCCCGTTTTTCCCGCAGGGGCAATGCGGAAAAGTTTTTTGCGTTAGGGCCGCGGCGGGTGTACTTCGGTGCCGCCGCAGTACCGGTGCTGAATATTCTGCCGCTCGCCGCAGTAAATAAACCGGGCCAGCCGCTCGGCCAGGGTGTAGCCCGTGCCCTCGTTCAGGGCGGTGTCGTCCACCACAAGGGCATCGAACTGGTACCCCGCTTCAAAGCTGCCCACCTTGCCAAAAAAGCTGCCGCCGCCCTTGGTGGCAAGGTAAAACACATCCGGCACCGTAAGGGCCGCATATTCGAGGTACAGCTTTGAAACCTGTATGGCCGCCACCATGTTGCGCGGCATGTACAGGGTATGGCCGCCGCCAATGTCGCTGCCAAGGCCAATGCGCATGCCCCTGGCAAGGTACTTGCGCACCGGCAGGTACCGGCCGCTTGGTATGTTTAAAATGGCGTTGGCGCAGTGGGCCACCATTACGTTTTGACTTTGCAGCAGCTCCATTTCCTCTTCGGTTGCGTACAGGCAGTGGGCCATAATGGTGGGGGTTTGCCCCAGCAGCCCAAAGCGGTTATACACCTTTGCGTACAGCGCCTCTTTGGGAAAGCGGCGGCGCACAACGGCCACATCCTCCGGCCCTTCCGCCATGTGGGAATGCACCGGCAGGCCGTATTGCTGCGCAAGGGCCCCAAGGCGGGCCATTGCTTCTTCTGAACAGCAGGGAATAAATTCGGGGCAAAGGGCGTATTTTACCTTTTCGCCGCGGTGCAGGGCCCAGCTTACAAGCTCTTCCGTTTCCCGCACAGAGGCCTCTGTTGTTTCGTTTGCCTCGCCGCCAAAGCCCGCAAAGTCGGAATTCATTTTGCCCACATAGGCCGAAAGGCCGCTTTGCTCCAGCTGTTCCATCAAATTTTGGGTGGAGGTGGCGCTGGTGGTAGACATAAGCACCGCCCGGGTGGTGCCGTTTTCCCACAGCTCGTGCACAAGGCGCCGGTTCAGCGCTGCGGCGTAGGCGGGGTTTGCATATTTTCGTTCCACCGGGTAGGTGTAGCGCTCAAGCCAGCTTGTGGGGCTTTCGTCGTAGCCATGGCCGCAAATGGGCAGCTGGGAGGAATGGGCATGCACATCCACAAAGCCGGGCAGCAAAAGCCTGCCGCCGTATTCCACCACCTCCCCTTCAAACCCTTCGGGCAGGGCCGGCAGCGCCTGCTGCACGGTGCCGTTTTCGTTTACCAACACGGCCCCGTTTTGCAGGGTGGCAAGCTCGCCGGGGCCCGGGGCAAATACAATATCGCCGCGATATGCCTTCATAAAAATCCTTCCATTGTATGGCCCGCTTGGGGCACTGCCGCAAGCCATTGGCAGCACCTTATAACAGCCACCTGCCGCTTTGCGGGCGCCCGGCTGCAAAGCCAGCCGTATATTGTGCGAACCCGCCCGCCAAAACCGACGGTATTTTTTGCTTGCTTTGCCTTTTGCGGCCTATTGTTGACGGCGCAGCACACACAGCCTTTGTATTGGGCCGCTTTAAAACAGTGCGTGCCCCGCCTGTTCAGGCAAAAAAGCGAACCGCCTGTTCAATTAGCTGTAAAAACTTTTGTTTGTTTGCCTGCAACACCATAAAAACATTTTTGGGCCGGTGCGAAAGGTCGGTTATATCGATTACGGTTTTGCCAAGGGTGTATTGGCCGTTTGTTTCCACATCCACCGAAACCTGCGGCCCGCTTGCCAAAGAAGGGTCCAGCAGGGCCGCTGCCGCCAAGGCGTCGAAAATGGGCAGGCCCTCGGGGGGAATGCCGCCACCCGGCAGCTCGGGCGAAAAGCTCATCAAGTCGCACACAAACTTTGCGCCCCGCCCGCCCAGGGCGGCAATGGCATGCAGCTCGGGGGCGGTAACAAGGGTGTGGTAGCTTACATCCAGCCCCACCATGGTAATGGGCACCCCGGCGGCAAACACAATTTTGGCGGCGGCGGGGTCGGTGTATATGTTGAACTCGGCGCAGGCCGAGGCATTGCCGTATTTCCACGAGCCGCCCATTAGCACAATGCGGCCAATTTTGGTGGCGTCCTCGGGGTATTCCAGCAGCAGGGCAAGGTTGGTAAGGGGGGCGGTGGCAAGCAGCTGTATTTCGCCCGCATATTCCCCAATTTTTTGGTGCAGCAGCTGCACGGCGCTTTGGGCGGTGGGGCGCAGCGCCGCCGGGGGCAGCACCGCTTTGCCAAGGCCGCCCGGCCCGTTAATCCATTCCTCTGCCGGCTCAAACGGCTTCAGCAGCGGGTAGCCGCCCTTGGCAAGGGGGGCCGCAAGGCCAAAATATTCCATAATGGCAAGGGCGTTTTGGGTATTTTGCTCCAGGTTTCCATTGCCCGCCACGGTGGTTACCCCCACCACATGCACCCCGGGCGCGGCGAACACCATCAGCATGGCCAGCGCGTCGTCGGTGCCGGGGTCGCAGTCCAGCAGCACCGGTATTTTGCCTGTGCCGGGTTTGTCAGCCATAGTGCCGCACCGCCTTTACAAAGCATTCTACAAATTCTTCCCGCCGCACCTCGTAGGCCACCAGGGCGTTGTGGGGCAGGCTGGTGTAATGGTAAAAATCTGCCACGGTACAGCCGCGTGTAATGCTGCCCCGGCACTCTACCGCCACATGGCAGCTGTTGGTGGCAAACAGCTGCGGCTGCGCCACATACTGCACGGCGCACAAATCGTGCATGTTCAAAACCTCCAGCCCCATAGAGCGGTGGAACACCATATAATAGTCCAGCCATTCGCACACGGTTTTGGCAAGGGGGGTGGCAATTTCGCGAATGCGCTGCACATCTTCTGCGGTAAAAAAAGCTTTGGTGGTAACATCCAGCCCGTGCATTACCACCGGCACCCCGGCGGCAAACACAAGCTCGGCGGCTTCGGGGTCTACATAAATGTTAAATTCGGCGCCGGGCTTTTGGTTGCCCAAAAACGCCCCGCCCCCCATAATAGAAATGTATTCTATATTTTCTTTCAGTTCGGGGTAAATTTTTAAAAACAGGGCCACGTTGGTGAGCGGCCCGGTGGCAACCAGCACCACCGGCTGCTGGCTGCCCGCCACAAATTGGCGCATGGTTTCAAGCGCCGTAAGGGGCGAAGGCGTATCTGTTTTGGCAAACACCCGGCCTGCAAGCCCGTTGGCGCCGTGCACCTCGGGGGCGGTAACAAGCTTTTGCACCAGCGGCCCCGCCGTCCCGGCGGCCACCGGCACCCCCGCCGAAAGCAGGCGGGTAAGCCCCAGGGCATTTTGCAGGGTGGCGTCCAGCGGCTGGTTGCCGCCCACCACCGTAACTGCCTGCACCTCCAGCTCGGGGCTGGCAAAGGCCAGCAGCAGGGCCAGGGCGTCGTCAATGCCGGGGTCGCAGTCTATCAGCACTTTTTTACGGCTCATCCGGTTTCCTCCGCGGGCAGCAGGTTGTTCTGCGCCGCCATTCTGGCGGATTTTTTCTTTTGCGCCGCCTTTTGTATGG
>JBKEBR010000509.1:0-18107 GCA_047973285.1 Oscillospiraceae bacterium
ATTTATATATGATAACATATAAATAAAGGATTCAAAAGCCTATTACCCTATTTTATATGTAGTCAATAATCATGGGCATGGTGTTGGTGTGATGTAGAAACATTCAACACCATGCCATTTTTGGTCCGAGTGACAAGATTCGAACTTGCGGCCTCTTGAACCCCATTCAAGCACGCTACCAACTGCGCCACACCCGGAAACGCTGCGCTATGCAGCAACAATTATTATATAAAATATCGGTTTGCTTGTCAATGCAAAAGAAAAAGTTTTTTTTCGGCCCTGGGCGCCGGCTTATTTGGTGGGTTTGGCGCCGTTTCCGGTGCGGGCGGGGCGGGGCCGGTGCATTTTTCGGCGGTAAGGCAAGGCGGAAAAAGGCCTTTCCGGCAACCCTCAAAAAGTGTGGCCCCTTTACAATGGCCGCTACAAACCAAAGAATAACAGAGAATTCAAGAGAAATACAGAGATTTATGCTATTTTTAACGCGAAAAAGTGCCTTAAAATGTAAAAATTGCAGGAATTTGCAGAAAAACGCGAAAAACTATTGACAAAAACAGGGGCAACCTATATAGTAACATTTGTCTGCGATGATCTATCGAATGGGGAATGTTTCGCCTGCAGGCGAGATGTTCCCCGCTTGACGCTTGGGGGCGGTTTTCCGTACCCGTAAGGCACTGTAAACACCACTGTAGCCGCCCTTTTGTTTGCCGGGCGGTGTAACAAACCTTTTGCGGGGTGGTGTCCTTAGCGCCTGCTCCGGCGCAAAACCGGGGAAGAATCCGCAAAGGGGGATCATATTAATATGGATGAGTCTGTCATTGTTTCGTTAAAAGACATTGTTGTAGATTTTGATGAGGAAGCGGTATTAACCGGTTTGTCGCTGGATATCCACGACGAAGAGTTTGTTACGCTGCTGGGGCCTTCGGGGTGTGGCAAAACCACCACCCTGCGGGTAATTGGCGGGTTCCTCAACCCAAAATCCGGCAATGTCTTTTTTGAGGGAAAAGACATTACCTCGCTGCCGCCCTATAAGCGGCAGGTAAACACCGTGTTTCAAAAGTACGCCCTGTTTCCGCATTTGAACGTGTACGAAAACGTTGCTTTTGGCCTGCGCCTTAAAAAGCTGGAGGAGAAGGAAATACGGGAACGGGTGCTGGAAATGCTGGAGCTTGTGGGCCTGAAGGGGTTTGAGCGCCGCGGCACCGAGCAGCTTTCGGGCGGGCAGCAGCAGCGGGTGGCCATTGCCCGGGCCCTGGTAAACCGGCCCAAGGTGCTGCTGCTGGACGAGCCTCTTGGCGCGCTGGATTTAAAGCTGCGCAAGGAGATGCAAACCGAGCTTAAGCGCATTCAGCAAAGCCTGGAAATTACCTTTATTTATGTAACCCACGACCAGGAAGAGGCCCTCACCATGTCTGACACGGTGGTGGGTATGAACAAGGGCCTTATTCAGCAAATTGGCAGCCCCGAGGATATTTACAACGAGCCGAAAAACGCCTTTGTGGCCGATTTCATCGGCGAAAGCAATATTCTGGACGGCATGATGCCCCGCGACTTTGTGGCGGAATTTGCCGGCCAAACCTTTACCTGCGTAGACAAAGGCTTTAAACCCAACGAGCTGGTGCAAATTGTGGTGCGCCCGGAAGATATTAAGGTGGTGCCCGCCGTACAGGGGCAGCTGAGCGGCATTGTAAAAAGCGTGGTGTTCAAAGGGGTTCACTTTGAAATGCTGGTAGAGCAAAGCGGCTACGAGTGGATTATTCAGTCTACCGTGGCGCAGCAGCCGGGCGAGCTTGTGGGCATGCAGATAGGCCCCGATGAAATTCACATCATGCGCCGCCCCGCGGAGGAATCTGGCTATGCAGAAGAAGAATAAGGCCATTGCCTCGCCCTACCTTGTGTGGATGTTCGCCTTCATTTTAATTCCGCTGCTGCTGGTAATTTATTTTGCCTTTACCGACAAGCAGGGCAGGCCAACCCTGCAAAACCTTACCGGCCTTGGCAACTATGCCTCGGTTTTCTTTTTAAGCCTTATTTTGGCGGTGGTGGCAACGGCCCTGTGCCTGCTTATTGCCTACCCCGTAAGCTTTATGCTTTCGCGCATGCGGGCGGGCCAGCAGGGCATACTGCTAATGCTGGTAATGTTGCCCATGTGGATGAACTTTTTGCTGCGCACCTACGCCTGGATGACCCTGCTGGAGCGCAACGGCCTTATCAACCGGCTTTTGGGGCTTATTGGCCTTGGCCCCTTTGAAATGATTAATACCAACGGCGCCGTGGTGCTGGGCATGGTGTACAACTACTTGCCCTATATGATACTGCCGCTGTATACCGCCATGCTGAAAATAGACAACAGCATTATAGAGGCCGCCGAAGATTTGGGCGCCGGCTTTTGGCAAAAGCTGTTCAAGGTAATGGTGCCGCTTTCCAAGCCCGGCATCAATACCGGCATTACCCTGGTGTTTGTACCCAGCATGTCTACCTTTATCATCAGCAAAATGCTGGGGGGCGGCAACTTCTGGCTTATTGGCGATTTAATTGAATCGCAGTTTTTGGGCAACAGCTACAACTACAACCTTGGCAGCGCCATGAGCCTGGTGCTGATGGTGGTGGTGCTGCTGTGCATGAGCTTTACCAGCGGCTTCGACAGCGAAGATATAGAGGGGGTTACCTGATGAAAAAGCGCACCCTTTTAAAACGTGTGTATCTGGTTTTGCTGTTTTCCTTTTTATATGTGCCCATTGCGGTAATGATTGCCTACAGCTTCAACGCAAACAAAAGCCGGGGCGCTTTTACCGGCTTTACCTTTAACTGGTATGTGCAGCTGTTCCGCAACGAGGCGGTGCTTTCCGCCCTGCTGCTTTCGCTGGTGCTGGCGCTGGTTTCGGCGGTGTGCGCCACGGTGCTGGGCACCATGGCTTCGCTGGGCATCAGCCGCATGCGCCGCGGGCCCCGCAGCCTTATTATGAACATCACCTACATTCCCATTGTAAACCCCGAAATTATCACCGGTGTTTCCATGATGCTGCTGTTTGTGGTTATCAAAAACGGGTTTACGGCCCTTGCGGGCGCCGAGGGCGGCTTTTTCGGCTGGCTTGCGGGTAGCTTCATTGGCATTCCTTCGCTTATTATTGCCCACATCACCTTTAACCTGCCGTATGTAATTTTCAACGTAAGCCCCAAGTTGCGGCAAATGGACGTGCGGCTGTACGAGGCTGCGCTGGACCTTGGCTGCAATGAGCGGCAGGCCTTTTTCAAGGTAATTCTGCCCGAAATTATGCCGGCGGTGCTCTCCAGCTTTTTAATTTGCCTTACCTATTCCATCGACGATTTCACCATCAGCTATTTTACGGCGGGCAACCGGCAAACCCTGCCCATTGCCATTTACGCCATGACCCGCCGCAAGGTAAGCCCCGAAATAAACGCCCTTTCCGCCATTATGTTTGTGGCCATTTTCGCCATTATTATGGTGGCCAACTACCGCGAAATGGCGGCCGATAAAAAACGCCGCCGCGTGCGCGTGTAACGCCCCGGGCATTTCCGGTTAACCCCCATTGGCGGGTGTGTGCCCGCCGCAAGAGAAAGGAAACTCTGTTGAAAAAAATTGCCAGCCTTGCTTTGGCCCTTTTTCTGGCCCTGGCCCCTGTTTCTGTTTTTGCCGGCACAGCCGGCGCGCCGCTGTATGACGCCGAAGGGGTGCAGGTTGCCCCCGGGTACGATTACGAAAGGTTGAAAGATGAAAATATTACACTGAACGTATACAACTGGGGGGAATATATTTCCACCGGTACCGACGGCGAAAGCATGGACATCAACGCCGAATTTGAGGCCCTTACCGGCATTAAGGTGAACTACACCACCTTCGACACCAACGAAAGCCTGTACAGCAAGCTGAAAAGCGGCGGCGCCG
The DNA here is from genome assembly GCA_047973285.1 of Oscillospiraceae bacterium. GTDB lineage: Bacteria > Bacillota > Clostridia > Oscillospirales > Ruminococcaceae > JAAYCI01. The sequence goes on from JBKEBR010000509.1 coordinate 3,905, forward strand.
AATACGACGTTATCATTCCCTCAGACTACATGATTGGCAAGATGATCAACGAGGATATGCTGGCCCCGCTGGACTTTGGCAACATTCCGAACTACGGCATGATTGGCCAGGAATATAAGGACATGCCCTACGACCCGAACAACAGCTACAGCGTGCCCTACACCTGGGGCTATGTGGGCCTTATTTACAACACCACCATGGTGGAGGGCGCGGTAGACAGCTGGAACATTTTGTGGGACGAGCAGTACAAGGGGAATATTTTAATGTTCGACAACTCCCGCGACGCCTTTGCCATTGCCTCAAAGCTTTTGGGCCTTTCGGTAAACCCTGCCTCCACCGGGGAAATAGACGAGGCCACCGCCAAGCTTTCGGCCCAGCGCAGCGTGGTACAGGCCTATGTAATGGACCAAATTTTTGACAAAATGGAGGGCGGCGAGGCCGCCGTGGCGCCCTATTATGCAGGCGACGCCATTACCATGATTGACAGCAACCCCGACCTTGCCTTTGCCATTCCCAAAGAGGGTACCAACTATTTTATCGATGCCATGTGCATTCCCAAGGGCAGTGCCAACAAAGAAGCCGCCGAAATGTACATCAATTTTATGTGCGAAACCCAGGTGGCCCTTGCCAATACCCTGTACATTGGCTACTCTACCCCGCAAACAGAAGCCGAGGCCGCCCTGCCAAGCGAGGTAAAGAACAACCCCATTGCCTACCCCTCTGACGAAGAGCTTGCCAACATGGAAACCTTTACGGTGCTGCCAGATGAGCTGAATACGTATATGGACAAAGCCTGGAGCGATATGCGCAGCAGCAGCGAGGGCGGCAACGGCTGGATTGTGCCGGTGGTGTTTTTTGCGGCGGTGCTTTTGCTGGCCGCCATGGTGGTGCGCGGCATCCGCAAGAAAAAACGCAACAGCTTTTAAGGGTTTTAAGGCATAACGAAAAAGCGGTTCCCCTGCGGGAGCTGCTTTTTCTGTCGTTTTGCCGCAGCGTAAAAAGCGGTTTGCTTTTAAATTTTTTTTGGCAAAAACCGGCCGGGTTTTGGGGTGTGCAAAAGCGTTTTGGCCTTGCCCTTTGGGCTAGTGGCGGCGCCCCGCAGGGCTACGGTGCGGCATGGCCTGTGGGCCGGGTCCTTGCCGCCGAAGCCTGCCCGCCCAATTGGCGGCACAAAAACACGGCCCGGCACCGAAATAAACGGCCAGTGAGGGAACATGGTACATACATTTGAAGGCATTGTTTTTAAAGGGGAGTTTCGCCCCTACCAGCAGCAGGTGCTCGGCAGCCTTGCAGCGCACCGGCAAGACGGGCGGGTGCATATTGTGGCCCCACCCGGCAGCGGTAAAACCGTGCTGGGGTTAGAGCTTATACGCCGCCTGGGCGGCCCGGCGCTCATTCTTTCGCCAACGGTACTCATTCAGTAGCAGTGGGGCCAGCGCTTTGAAGAACTGTTTTTGCCAAACGGGCAGCAGGGCGAGGATTACCTCTCCTGCGACCTGCACAAGCCGGCGCTGGTTACCTCCCTTACCTACCAGGGGCTGTATGCGGCGTGGAACCGCCTGGCGGGCAAGGCGGCCGAAGGGGAGCCCCAGGAGGTAGATTACCGGGGCTTCAACTTGCCCGCCGCCCTGCGGCAAATGGGGGTTGCCACCGTTTGCATGGACGAAGCCCACCATTTGAAGGCGGCCTGGCAAAAAGCGCTGGAAGAATTTTTAGCCGCCCTGCAGGGCAAGGTTACGGTGGTTTCCCTTACCGCCACCCCGCCATACGACAGCACCCCCGCCGAGTGGGCGCGCTATTGTGCGGTTTGCGGCGATATTGACGAGGAAATTTCGGCACCGGCGCTGGTGCAGCAGGGCATTCTTTGCCCCCACCAGGACTTTGTTTTGTTCAATTACCCCACGCAAAGCGAGGAGGAGGACATTGCAGAGTTTCGCCGAAGAACCTACCTTTGTGTGCAAAGCGTGGCGGCAAGCCCGCTGTTTTTGGAACTGCTGAATAAAGCGGGCCTGTTCAGCCCCGAAGAGGCCGCCGCCGAGTGGCGCTGCCGGAACACCAAAGGGGTGCAGGCCCTGCTGGTGCTGGCCGCTTACAGGGGGCTTGCCATACCACCCGCCCTGGCAAAGGAGATGTTTCTCAAGGGAAAAATACCAGATTTTACCATGGAAGCCGCCGAGGCGGCCTTTCAGTTTATGGTAGACAGCCCGGCGGCCTTTGGCAAAGAGCTACTGCACAGCCTTGGCCAAATGCTAACCGGGTTTGGGGTGCTGGTGCATAAAACCGTTTGCCTTGACACCGACGCGCGCCTCAGCCGCAGGTTGGCGGGCTCTGCTGCCAAGCTGCAAAGCATTGGAACAATAGCAAGGGCCGAGCAGGCAAGCCTTGGCGCGGGGCTGCGCATGCTTGTGCTTACCGATTTTATTGGCAAAGCCCTGCTTGCCTCCATTGGCAGCGGCGAGCCGCTGGCCGGGCTGGATGCGGTGTCGGTGTTTGAGCAGGTGCGCCGCAGCACCGCCCCCGGCACCCCGGCCGCCATTCTCACCGGCACCTTGGTGGTGCTTTCGGCCTCTGTGCTGCCCGCACTGGAAACGGCCTGCCGCGAAAAGGCGGTGGCCTGCACCCGGCAGCAGCTGCCCGGTACAGAATACTTTGTCATCAATTTTGAGGGCGGCAGCCGCCAAAAGGTGGCGGTGCTTACCGGGCTGTTTCAAAAGGGGCACATTCATATTATGGTGGGCACAAAGGCCCTGCTGGGAGAAGGGTGGGACTCTCCCTGTATCAACAGCCTGGTGCTGGCAAGCTATGTGGGCAGCTTTGTGCTGTCGAACCAAATGCGGGGCCGCGCCATTCGGCGGGATGCGGCCAACGGCGCAAAGGTGTCCAACATTTGGCATTTGGTTACCCTGCTGCCGCCCCCGGCCGAGGAGGAAGGGCTGCGCGGGCGCATGGAAAGCGACGATTTCACTGTTTTAAAACGGCGGTTTGAATGCGTTATGGGCCCGGCCTACAGCCAAAGCCTTATAGAAAACGGCCTTGCCCGCCAGAACCTTGCCGGGCCCCCTGCCACTTTTGCCGAAACGGAGGAAACCAACCGCAAAATGCTGGCGCTGGCCGCCAACAGGGTCGGTACGGCCGCAAGCTGGCAGGCGGCCTTGCCCGCCAAAGAGCCAGTGGAAACGCTGGAGGCCGCCACCCTTCCCTATAAGGCGGCCCCGCCCCGGTTTATGTTTGCCAACCTGCTACACGCCGTGCGGTTAACGGCGCTGCTGGCCCTGGTAATTGGTGTTTTGTGGTACATTCCGCAATTGGCCCTAACGTGGCAGGCGCAAATTGCTGCGCTCGCCGCCTGCCTTGTGGCCACAGCCGTTCTTTTGCGCAGCTATTATGTGGTGCTGCGGGTATTTTCCCCTAAAAAATATATCTGCGCTTTGGCCGAAAGCCTGCTGGCCGCCTTGCAGGAGCTGGGGGAAATTTCCCCCTCCGGGGAAGCGGTAATACAAGCAGACGCCTTTGGCCTTGGCATTTCCTGCGCGCTAAGCGGCGCAGCCCTGCGGGAGAAGCGGCTGTTTGCCGGGGCCCTGCGGGAGCTGCTTTCCCCCTTCGACAGCCCGCGCTACATCCTTGTAAAACAGCGCCGCCTGCTGTTTTGGGGGTGGGACGATTTTGAAAAAAGCTATGCCTGCCCTTCGGTTATTGCAAACCACCGCAAGCGAATTCAGGTGTTCGAAAAACACCTTGCAAAAAGAATGCCCGGGTTCCGCGTGTTTTTTGCTGCCAATTCCCGGCAGGCCTTGTTGCAGTGCCTCAAGCATTCCTACATCAACCGCAACGGCGCCTTTATTCAAAGCAAGCGCCTTGCCCGCCGCCGCTATTCCGCAGGGGAAATTGCGGAGCAAACCCGCAAGGCCGCCTGGCAGCGGGCAAGGCAGGCCATTGGCGGGTGGCTGCCCTTTGGGCCAAAACCATAAACAGGCGGGGGCCTGCGTTATTTTAATAAGGGGGGTATGCCGGTGCCGTCAAAGGGCGGGGTATATTCTTCCTTTGCGCTGCTGCGCTGCTGCATAAAGCCGCCGGTAAGGCCAAGGTCTACGGCGGTGTTCACCACATCGTTGTATTCAAAGCTGGCAATGCGCCGGTTCAGGGGGGCGGGCAGCGGCTGGCCCGGCGGCGGTGTGTACTGGCTCATCAGGCTCAGCAAAAAAGCCCCCTTTGGCAAATTTCGGGCCAGCCAGTACAGCAACTCTTTTGCGTCCTGCCTTTGGCCGGGCAGCACAAGTATGCGCACAATGGTGCCCCGCTGCAAAATGCCCTCCCCGTTAAAGCGGGGCGTGCCTGTTTGCTCGCACATGGCCTGCAAAGCGGCGGTGGCAACGGCAAAATAGTTTGGGGCCTTTGCCAGCCGGGCGGCCAGGGCGGGGGCATAAAATTTTAAATCGGTAAGGTAAATGTTGGCGTAGGGATGCAAAAAGGCAACGGTTTCAAGGGTTTCGTAGCCGCCGGTGTTCCACACCACAGGCAGGGAAAGCCCCTGCCGCCTTGCCAGGGTAAGGGCTTTGGCCACCCAGGGCAGGTAGTGGGTGGCGGTAACAAGGTTCAGGTTGTGTACCCCCTGCGTTTCCAGCGAAAGGAACACCCCGGCCAGTTCCTTTGTGGTAACCGGCCAGCCCTGCCCCCCGCGGCTTATGGCGCAGTTTTGGCAAAAGCTGCACCCCAGCGAACAGCCGCTGAAAAACACCGTGCCGCTGCCCCTTGTGCCGGAAAGGCAGGGCTCCTCCCAGAAATGGGGGGCGGCCCGGGCAATTTTAACCTGGCTGCCGCCGCCGCAAAGGCCGGGCATTGTATTTCTGTCGGCCCGGCACAGCCGGGGGCAGAGGGTGCAGGCGGAGGGTATTTTCATAGGGGGGTTCCTTTTTGTGGTTTGTTGGCAGGGGGTGTGGCCAAAAGCCTGCCGGGCGGTATTTTTTGTGCTGTGGCCGGGCCGTTTTGGCCCTGCAAAAATGCGGCCGGCGCCTTTTTGGCGGGGCCCGCCCTTTGCCGTTTGCCAGCAACATTGTACCACAAGCGGGCGGGTTGTGGTATACTGTAAGCCAGTAAGGCCGCGCATTCAGCGGGCTTAACAGAAAGGAATACTGCCATGTCTACTCCTCATATTTCCGCCCAGCAAGGGCAAATTGCTGAAACCGTGCTGATGCCCGGCGACCCGCTGCGGGCCAAATTTATTGCCGAAACATTTTTACAGCAGCCGGTGCTGTTCAACCAGGTGCGCGGCATGCTGGGGTATACCGGCAGCTACAACGGCCATAGGGTGTCGGTAATGGGCAGCGGTATGGGCATGCCCTCCATTGGCATTTACTCGTACGAGCTGTATACGCGCTATGGTGTGGAAAACATCATCCGCATCGGCTCTGCGGGGGCCTATTCTGAAACACTCAAGCTGTTCGATGTTGTGCTTGCCACCGGCGCCTACAGCGAAAGCAGCTATGCCCTTACCCAGAACGGCTTTCAGGGCGATATTACCCGCCCCAGCGATGCGCTGAACCAGCAGCTGCTGGCGGGGGCCGAAAAAGCGGGGGTTGCTGTGCACCCGGGCGTTGTGCATTCCAGCGACGTATTTTACCGGGCCGAGAAAAGCGGGGTGCCCTACTGGCACACCCTGCGGGAAGAAAAGGGCTGTGTTGCGGTGGAAATGGAAAGCTTTGCCCTGTTTCACAATGCGGCCGTTACCGGCAAAAATGCCGCCTGCCTGCTTACCATTTCCGACAGCTTTGTAACGCCTGAGCTTACCACCGCCGAGCAGCGCGAAAAAAGCTTTACCGATATGATGAAGGTGGCGCTCAACGCCCTGTAAAAAACAGCAAGGGGGAAACCAAAATGGAATTTGATGCAAAGCAGCTTGCGGCGGCCGCCATAAAGGCGCGGGCAATGTCGTATTCGCCCTATTCCCGCTTTGCCGTGGGGGCCGCGCTGCTTGCCGAAAGCGGCAAGCTGTACCTTGGCTGCAACATAGAAAACGCCGCCTACAGCGTAACCAACTGTGCCGAGCGCACCGCCCTGTTTAAAGCGGTAAGCGAGGGCGAGCGGCAGTTTGCCGCCATTGCGGTGGCGGGCGGCCCCGCCGGGGTGCAGGGCGGCCTTTTGCCGCTGTGTACCCCCTGCGGTGTATGCCGGCAGGCCTTGTTTGAGTTTGGCGGCGGCAGCTTGCCGGTGGTGCTGGCCCAAAGCGAAGCAGAGTACCAAATAAAAACCCTGGCGCAGCTGCTACCCATGGGGTTTGGCCCGGCAGACCTTGCCTGAGCCCCCGCACAATGCCCGCTGTAATTATTTGTAACACCATTGTAATGATATGTCCGTTGATGTTTCACAGCCGGCGGGTTATCATAAGAATATAAAGTTGCACACAGGGTTTTCTCTAAACAGAAAGCTTCTGTTCTTTATAGTAAAAAACAACATTCCGGGGAAGGGAGAGGGCCTTATGAAACGGGTGCTGCGGTTGGCCGCTGTGGTTTTGCTGGCGGCGCTTGTTTTTGCAGGCTGCGGCACAACCTCTTCCTTTTTGCCCGAGGCTTCCCCTCCTTCGGTGGTTACCGGGGGCGGCAATTCCGGCGCGGGCGCCGAAATTGCGTTGATTGGCCTGGTGGAACAGGCCGAAACCCCCATGTGGCAGGCGGTGCTTGGCACCATCAGCTGGTTTGCGGGGGAAGAGGGCACCACCTACGGCCCCTATAAAACCACGGCAGAGGAAACCGGCTTTACCGTAGACCTTGCCGTGAAGGGCGGGGCCAGGGTGGTGGTGGTGCTTGGCACCGAAATGGCCGATGTTTTGCAGCAGGCCCAAAAAGATTACCCGGCGGTTCGCTTTATTTTGGTGGACGCGCAGGGAGACGAAGCCCTGCTCTCCAACAGCGCGGGCATACGCTTTGCCTTTGAGCAGGCCGGCTGGCTGGCGGGGTATGCGGCTGTGGCCGAGGGCTTTACAAAAACAGCCTTTTTGCAGGCGGAAGACGCCGCCGCGCAGCGGTATTCCCTTGGCTTTTTGCTGGGGGCAGAGGCGGCTGGCGCAGCGGGGCTAGCGGGGGAAAACCACATAGAGGCACGCCAGGTGGATGTAAGCGGGCAGGACGAGAGCCAGCCGGTTTGGCAGGAGAGGCTTTCCAGCCTTTTTGCCGATGACACGCGGTTGGTATTTTGCAGCGAGGCCTCGGTGCAAAGCGAGGTTTTAAGCCTTGCGCGCAAAGGCGGCGCGCAGGTAATTGCCACAGGGGTTGCCACCATTCTGCCCCAAAGAAGCGTGCTTACCGTGCTGGAAAAGAACCCGCAGGAGGCGCTGTTTGGCCTGTTGTCCCGCTGGAAGGCGGGGAATTTCCCCGCGGGGGAAATTTTGGTGGCGGGCGCCGAGAACGGCAGTGTTTCGCTTGCCATAGAGAACGGGGAGTTCTCTGTTTTTACAAAGGCTGCCTATGAAGCGCTGAAGCAGCAGTTTGAAGATGGCGCACTGGCCGAGGCGCTGGTGCAGGCAACCCAGCCGGCGGAGGACGGCACCTTCCCCGAGCCCAAAAGCCTTGTTTTGCAGCATGTTTCGGTAATGCTTCCCGTGCCGGCGTCCGCTGCCTCCTCACAGCCGCAGGCGGCGCAAAGCACTGTGGGCTCTTCCGGCGAGGGCCAAAGCACCGCCGAGGCGGAATAGCTGACTATATTTTAATAGTAAAATGCCGCCGCAACCAATGTTGCGGCGGCATTTTTGCAAAAACTCCCCGGCCTGCAAAGTTTGAAGTGCAGGCCGGGGAGTTTGGCTTTTTAACAAGGCGCGGCGTTACAGCCGCAGGCGGTGGGGCGTGCAGGGCGGCAGCCCGCTCCATTGTGGCGTAAAAGAAAAAGAACCGTGCCATTTGTTTGCTGGCCGCAAAGCAGTTGGCAAAGGCAGCAAAGGCTTTGCCTTACAGCGTACCAATGCTTTTGTTTAGGCGGCCGCGGTATTTTGGCGGCACTTTTAGAACAAGCTGCCCCGCCGCAAAGCGCCTTGCCCGCTTAGGCCTTTTTGCCGCGGCTGGCCTTCATACGCTGTTCGTGGTTCAATATTTTCTTGCGAATTCGAATGTTCGCGGGGGTTACCTCTACCAGCTCATCGGGCTTAATAAACTCCAAGGCCTCTTCCAGGCCCATGCGGGTAACCGGCACAAGGCGCAGCGCATCGTCGCTGCCGGAGGCGCGGGTGTTGGTAAGGTGCTTGGTTTTGCAAATATTTACGGTCATATCGTCAACCTTGGGGCTTACCCCCACCACCATGCCCGCATATACCTTTTCGCCGGGGCCAATAATCAGGCGGCCGCGGTCTTGGGCATTGTACAGGCCGTAGGCAACGCTTTCACCGGTTTCAAAGCTGATAAGGCTGCCGGTAGAGCGGGTGGGCAAATCGCCCCGCCAGGCGTCATACCCGTCAAAAATGGTGTTCATAACGCCCTCGCCGTGGGTGTCGGTTAAAAATTCGCTGCGGTAGCCAAACAGCCCCCGGCTGGGAATGCGGAACTCTACCCGCATGCGGCTGCCCTGCGGGGCCATCTGCTCAAGCTCGCCCTTGCGGGAGCCAAGCTTTTGCATAACGCTGCCCTGGTATTCCAGCGGCACGTCTATTACCACATGCTCCATAGGCTCGGTTACCTGGCCGTCCTCTTCGTGCAGCAATACCTTCGGGGGCGACACCTGAAACTCGTAGCCCTCGCGGCGCATGGTTTCAATTAATATGGAAAGGTGCATTTCGCCGCGGCCCATTACCCGGAAAGAGTCGGAGGTGGGGGAATCGTCCACCTTAAGCGCCACGTCCTTCAAAAGCTCTTTGTGCAGCCGGTCGCGAATTTGGCGGCTGGTTACAAACTTGCCCTCCCGGCCGGCAAAAGGCGAATCGTTTACCGAAAAGGTCATTTCCACGGTGGGGTCGTTTATTTTCAAAAAGGGCAGCGGCTGCACCAGGGCGGGGTCGCACAGGGTGTTGCCAATGTTGATGTTTTCAAGGCCCGAAAAAGCAACAATGTCCCCGGCTTCGGCCTGCTGAATGGGGGTGCGCCCCACGCCTTCAAAACTGTACAGGGCGGTAATGCGGCCCTTTTGCGCCAGGTCGTGGTCGTGCCAATCGCACACCGAAACATCCATGTTGGTGCGGATAACGCCGTTTTCAACCCGGCCAATGCCAATGCGGCCCACATATTCGTTGTAGTCCACGCTGGAGCACAGCATGGCAAGCGGCGCATTTGGGTTGCCCTCGGGGGGCTTTACATAGTTCACAATGGTTTCAAACAGGGGAATAAAGTCGGTGCCGGGGGCATCGGGGGAAAAGCTTGCGGTGCCCTCCCGGCCCGAGCAGAACACCATGGGCGAATCCAGCTGTTCGTCGGTGGCGCCAAGGTCCATTAAAAGCAGCAGAATTTCGTCTATTACTTCTTTTACGCGGGCATCGGGCCGGTCTATTTTGTTTACCACCATTACCAGCGAAAGGTTTTGCTGCAACGCCTTTTGCAGTACAAACCGTGTTTGGGGCATGCAGCCCTCGGCGGCGTCCACCAACAGCAGAACCCCGTTCACCATTTTTAAAACGCGTTCCACCTCGCCGCCAAAATCGGCATGGCCGGGGGTGTCTACAATGTTAATTTTCACGCCCTCGTAAAAGCAGCAGGCATTTTTGGCCAATATGGTAATACCGCGTTCGCGTTCAATATCACCCGAGTCCATCACGCGCTCGGCTACCTGCTGGTTGTCCCTAAAGGCGCCGCTTTGCTTGAGCATTTCGTCTACAAGGGTGGTTTTGCCGTGGTCTACGTGGGCAATAATGGCAACATTGCGTAAATCCGATCTTTCCATACAGTTCCTCTTTTCTTTGGGGCGCAGGTGGCCGGCGGGTTTTACACCCTGCAAGGCCATTTTTTTGAAAAACGCCGGGCCGAAGCGTTCCGGCGCTTAAAAAATGCGGCGCATTAGCGCCGCATCCCAGTGTATAGCTGACAAATCATTATATCATTGAATATTTAAAAGGTCAATCATCAATTACGGTAACCCAAATAAGCCGGGTGCCGGGGGGCGGCATGGCAAAGGGCCCGGTTTGCCGCAAGCTTACAGGTGCAGGTTAATCCAGTCCCACTGGTCTTTTTTCAGCCAGCCGCCCAGGGGCTTTTGGGTTTCGGCCACCACCATAGAGTCGTTGGCGGTCAGGTGCTGCACGCAGGCGTTGTGCACAAAACCGGTGTCCTTGTCTGTGTTGATAAGGTAGGTGCCCGGCACATAGTTGCACCACGGCCCCAGGGCCTTTATGTCGTACTCCACAGACTCTTTGTTGTACTCGGGGGTGTTTAAAAAGTAAGAAACCATGTACAGCATTTCATCGCATCCTTACCCAATAAGTTGTTGAACCCATTATAGCACAAAACGCCGCCCGGTAACGGGCAGAACGGGCTTTTTATGCGGCATTTTTCAAAAATTTTGCCTTGGCCCGCCGCCTGCCCGCCGTGCGGGAAAACGCCCTTTTGCCCCTGCGGCAAAAAAAGCAGTAGTGCCGCCGCTGCCGCCGCCATGGCGGGCAGCAAAAAAGCAAAACAACCGCAGCCGTGCCGCGGGGCGGAGTATCTGTTCCACCGGCCGCCCCGGCTTTTGCCCATTGGCGGCGGGGGCGGCGGCCTGTGGTGGTTCCCTCTTCCGCCTCGGGGCGAAGGGCCGCCTCTGTGTGGTCCCGGGCCCATAGGGTTCACCTCCTTTGCTGTGTCGGTGCCTGCCAAGGCAGGGGCGGCCTGCATGCTCAGGCAAGGCTGAGGGTGGCCGCAATTTTTTCAAACAGGGGAAGGGTGGTTTCAGGTGTTTCCCCCGCGTATACCCACAGCGTAAGGTGCAGGGCGGGGTTGTAAAATTCTGTGGGGTTGTAATAGCTGGCACCAGACACAAACACAATGTATTCACCCGCATAATAAAAGGTAAGGGGCTGCCGGGTGGTGGCATAGGTATACCGCAAGTACTGCCCCACCTCGGGTACGTCGTATTCGCTTTCGGTAATCTGCACATATTTCCCCGGTTGGGGGCTTACCCCTGCAAGGGCGCCGTCCCGCCCTTGCAGGGAAGGGTACAACTCGCTGTCGGGGCTGCAAACAATGGCAAAACCCTCCCCGGTTTCTGTAACCGAAAGGGAAGAAGGCAGCTTGAACGAAATGGTTCCCTCCCCAAAGGGCAGGGTATAGGGGGTCCAAAAGGCGGTTTCATCCTGCACGGGGGAAGAAGAGGCCGGTGAGGCCGCCCCCGCCGCCGCGGGCGCGCCGCCCGCCCGCCCGAGAGGGATAAAAACCAAAGCAAGGCCAATAACGGCAAGCAGGGCAAGGTCTGCCATAATAACGTAAAAAGCCAAGGGTTTTTTCATGAATACACCGTATAAAGGGGCGCAAAAAACTGCGCCGTAAATTTTTTGTGGCCCTGCGGGCAGGGGCCGGCCGCTTGCCGTTTTGTGAAGGCAAAGGCGAAAAGCCAAAGCCGCCTGCCCCGGTGCGCCGGGTTTTGGGCAAGGGTGAAAAACATTTTTGCAAGGCGGCCGCCCAGCCCAATTTAAAAAGAATACCGCAGTGCAAAGCAGTGGGCTTTTGAATAAAAGTACGGCCCTTAACAATATTGTATACCGTTTCAGCGCCAAAAACAACGGCGGGGAGTGGCGATTCTTTTTGTGCCGGGGGCTGCCGGGTATAGACATTTGCCCTTGCCAACGGTACAATAAAAGGCATATTTATACAAATAAGGTTGCCTGTGTACCCGGCGCTTTTGCCATTGGCACGCGCGGCAGAAAAGAGGAGAGCATGAAGCTTTTTATTTCCAGCGATATTGAAGGAACCTGCGGCATTACCCATTGGGACGAAACCGATTACGACCGGGGCGGCCGCTGGTACGACTATTTCCGCGAGCAGATGAGCCGCGAAGTGGCCGCCGCCTGCGAGGGCGCCCTTGCGGCGGGGGCTAAAGACATTTTGGTGAAAGACGCCCACGATTCGGCCCGCAACATTATCCCCACCCTGCTGCCCCGCCCGGTGCACATTACCCGCGGCTGGAGCGGGCACCCCTATGTAATGGTAGACGGCCTTGCAAAAGAGTTTGACGCGCTGGCCTTTACCGGGTACCATTCACCGGCCTACTGCGGCGGCAACCCCCTTTCCCACACCATGGCTACCAACCTGGACAAGGTGGTTATCAACGGGCAGCTGGCCAGCGAATTTACCATTCACAGCTACATTGCGGCCATGCTGGGCGTGCCGGTGGTTTTTTTAAGCGGAGACGAAACCCTGTGCGGGCAGGCCAAAGAGCTTGTTTCGGGCATTACCACCGTGGCGGTAAACCGCGGCAAGGGCAATTCGGCCACCAGTATGCACCCGCTGGAGGCACAGGAAAAAATACGCGAGGGCATGCAAAAGGCCCTTTCGGGCAATTTAGAGGCCTGCAAGGTAAAGCTTCCGGCTTATTTTACCACCGAGGTTACCTATAAAGAGCACCCCCGCGCCTACCGCTGCGGGCAATTCCCCGGGGCCCGCATGGCCGATGACAAAACCATTGTGTTTGAAAGCGCCAATTACGAGGATATTCTTCGTTTTTACCTGTTTGTGCTGTAACAAACGCCGGGCCCCGCGTTTGTTTTCTGTCTATAGAATTATGGCGCGCGCAAACAGGGGCAGGCGCCGCCTTGCCGCCGGCCCGCCAATTTCGGGGCATTTTTGGCAGGCCGCGCACAGGTGGGCGGCGGGCATTTGCATGGCTTTTCGGGCCCAACCGCGCCCACCGCAAAAGATGTAAAAAGGTATGAAATTTTTCTTGAAAGGGGGCCGCGTATGGGCCTTAAAAAACCGCTGCTGGGCTGGGCAAAAGGGCACAGCGGCCCGCTGAACTCCATTGCCGATGTTCCCGGCGTGCGGGTGGGGCACTGCACCCTGCATAAGGGGGATATTCACACCGGGGTAAGCGCCATACTGCCGCATTCGGGCAACCTTTTTTTGCAAAAGCTGCCGGCGGCGGCCCATGTTATCAACGGGTTTGGCAAAACCACCGGGCTGGTGCAGCTGCAAGAGCTGGGTACGCTGGAAACCCCCATCTTCCTCACCAACACGCTTTCGGTGGGCACGGCGTACACCGCCTGTGTGCGGCACATGCTGGCCCAAAACCCCTGCATTGGCACCACCACCGGCACGGTAAACCCCATTATAGCCGAGTGCAATGACGGCGAGGTAAGCGATATTCGCGCCCTTGCCGTAACCGAGGCGCATGCCAATGCCGCCCTTGCCGCTGCAGGTACGGCGGTGCAGGAGGGCAGCGTGGGCGCCGGGGCCGGTATGGTGTGCTACGGGCTGAAGGGCGGCATTGGCACCGCTTCCCGCCTTGTGGCGGCAAACGGGGCCGAATATGCCCTTGGCTGCCTGGTGCTCAGCAATTTTGGCAATTTGGCAAACCTTTCCATTGGCGGGCAGGCGGTGGGGGAAAAGTTGCTTGCCCTGCGGCAAGAGCTGAAACAGGCCGCCGCCCGCAGCCAGCAGGGCAGCATTATTGTGGTGCTTGCCACCAATGCCCCCCTTTCCAGCCGGCAGTTGGGACGCCTTTGCCGCCGGGCCGGGGTGGGCATGGCCCGCACCGGCGCCTATATAGCGGGCGGCAGCGGCGAAATAGCCCTCGCCTTTTCCACCCAAAACCCGGTGCCGCATTTTGGCGCGGGGCAGCTGGTGGAGCAGCGGGTGCTGCACGAAGATTTGCTGGACGCTTTTTTTGCGGCAACAGGGCAGGTGGTGGAGGAGGCCATTCTCTCCTCCTTGTACCACGCGCCCACCCTTGTGGGGCGCAGCGGCCCCTGCTTTGGCCTGCGGCAGCTGTTGCAGCAGGCACAAATACCCGAATAGCCGCCGGATAAAAAAACAAACGGAGGAACCCCCTTTGCAAAGCATACACCCAAACCGCCTGCGCCTTACACAGCCCTGCGCGGAAAAACTTTTGAAAGAGTACGGCTCGCCGCTGTATGTGTACAGCGAAGAAATTTTGCGCCGCCGCTGCCGCGAAATGCGGGGCCTGCTTGCGCTGCCCCAGTTTAAGCCCAACTATTCCGCAAAGGCCAACACCAATATAGAGCTGCTGCGCATTATTCGGGAAGAGGGCTTCAGCGTAGACGCCATGTCGCCCGGGGAAATATTGCTGGAGCTACAGGCGGGCTTTGCCC
>JBKEBR010000510.1:0-6979 GCA_047973285.1 Oscillospiraceae bacterium
CCGAGCCAAAATATACAATACCCGCTTTGGGCAGAGCCGTATCTGGAATATCGGCTGCGGTAAGCTTTTCAAAAATTGCCTTGTCGGTAAGAAAATGGCGCTCACCCGAGGTATCAATAAGCGCAAAAGAGGTGGCCGTTGCACAAAAATTGTCGTTCACAATGTTTTTTCCGCCTATTCCCGCTTTTTCACATTCGGCCCGAATAAAACTGCCGTTGGCATCGGCCGCCACCCTGCCCGCCACATCCACCGCCACCCCCAGCTTTGCAAGGCCCATGGCCACATTCAGCGCGTCGCCGCCGCAGGACATGACCGGCCTGCAAATGGGCGCGCTGTCTCGGGAAAGAATGTCCGGTGGAACCGGGGAAATAGAAATATCGCAGCAAAGCATGCCGACACACAATACCTTCATTTGAATTTCTCTTTCGTTTAATCGTTTGTTATTTTGTACGTACCAAGAAACAAGACTATTCTGTCATACGCCCTGCAAAAAGTCAATTGTATTCTGTAAAAATACTAAACAAAGTTATTGAAATTTGTTTGTCTATAGTTTACAATCATCTTATAAAATACGTACAAAGTAACAAATAATTCGCAACTGAGAGGATTGACGCATGTTTTCATCAAATGCAAAGCTGGACAAAAGCATTCCCATTCCATTGTATTACCAGGTGAAAGGCATTTTACTGAATGAAATTAAAAGCGGAAATGTAGCGGTTGGCGAGCCAATTCCCACCGAAAGCCAGCTGTGCAAAATGTACCAAATAAGCCGCTCTACCGTGCGGCAGGCCATTTCCGAGCTGGTGCAGGAGGGCTGGCTGGTGCGCAAAACCAGCAAAGGCACCTTTGTAACCAACCCCGAGCAAACCGCCAGCCATATACGGTCTTTTGAGCCTTTTTACCAGCAGATATCCAAGCGGGGCAAAAAGCCGAGAACCGAACTGGTTGAGCTTAAAATAATTGATGCCACAACCGACCTTGCCGGCAACCTTGGCATTGCCCCGGGCGACAGGGTAATTTCCATGTTCCGGCGGCGGTTTGCCGATGAGGAACCGCTTGTTACCATACAGAATTTTTTGCCTTACAGTACCTGCGATTTTATTTTGAGCCACGATTTCAAGGCCGAGTCTTTATACGAAGTATTGATGCAAAACCAAAACGCCCGCATTCACAGCACAAAAACCATTGTTTCGGCCGCCAAGGCCACCGCCGAAGACGCGAAATATTTGAATGTAAAGCACGGCAGCCCTATGCTTTGTTTCCACGCCATTTCCAAAACAGAAGACGGAAAAATTATAGACTACGCTTTTTCCCATTACCGGGGCGACCTTAACCGCTTTGAAATTGATGCTTCCCCGGAAAAATAAGGCCCGCCTTTTCTGCCGCCGCACAGTAAACTACAGAAGGGCCACCCGGCAATTGCCGGGCGGCCCTTCTGTAGTTTAGGCGAACAATGCGATGAAATTAAAGCCAAGCGTGCACCGGGGCAACACGCAAACAAACCGCTTTAACAAGCCCTGATTTCTTTGATATTGAATTCCCGGCCGCTGAGCAGTTCTTTCTGCTGCCCGCCGCAGTGGGGGCAGCAGCCGGGGTTTGCCAGCAGGCCGTACACCTTGCCGCATTCTTCACACCGGGCGTTGGCCGGCAATATTTCAATTTCCAGCAGGGTGTTTTGCAGTAGGGTGCCATCTACCGCCGCGGGGTAGCAGGCGCGAATAAACTGCGGCACCACCGAGGCCATTTCGCCAATTTGCAGCACCAGGCTTTCAATTTGGGTAAGGTTGTTCTGGCCGGCCACCGCCTCTACCTGCTTTACCACATGGTACATAATGCCAAGCTCGTGCATGGTGCCTCCTTTCGCCCGCCGCTGCCTTGCAGGGGCGTTTTTACTTTACGCCTGCCCGCCAAAGGCATTTTTCACCTTTTTCGCCGTCATTTTTACCTTGCGTTACAGCACATGCTTTACCACCACCGGCTTGAGGTGCTCGTAAGAAACGCCCTCGCCGTTGTAGCGGCGCTGCAGCTGAATGGCGTCGAACTTGCACTTGGTGGTACACTGGCCGCAGCCCACGCAAAGGTATTGGTCTACCACGGTGGCGCCGCAGCCAAGGCAGCGCTGGGTTTCCCTTTTCATCTGCTCTTCAGTAAAGGTGGTGCGCAAATCTTTAAAGGCGCGGTGCGCACCGCCCGCCGCCGCATGGGCGGGCTGCTGGCGCGGGGTGGTGTCGAAGCCGTCGGCCAGCACGCTGGCCCTGTCCAGCGAGTGGTAGTCGTGCCTATCACGGCCAATCAACAGGTTTTGCCCCGGCTGCACAAACCGGTGAATGGAAACGGCGGCCTCTTTGCCGTGGGCAATGGCGTCAATGGCAAAGCGGGGGCCGGTAAAGGCGTCGCCCCCCACAAAAACATCGGGCTGGGCGGTTTGCAGCGTAAAGCCATCGGCTTTGGCGGCTTTGCCGGGGGTAAGCTCTACCGCGCTGCCCTGCAGCAAATTGCCCCATTCAATCGACTGGCCAATGCTGAGCAGCACCGCATCGGCGGGCACCGTAATGGTGTCTTCTTCGTTATAAACCGGGTTGAAGCGCCCGGTTTCGTCCAGCACCGAGAGGCATTTTTTGAATTCCACCCCGGTTACCCTGCCGTTTTCGGTTACAATGCGTTTGGGCCCCCAGGAATTTTGAATGGCAATGCCCTCTTCCAGCGCCTCTTCTATTTCCTCGGGCAGGGCGGGCATTTGGCTGCGGCCCTCAAGGCAGTACATGGAAACCTTGCCGCCGCTTACCCTGGTGGCCGCCCGGGCAACGTCAATGGCCACATTGCCGCCGCCGATAACCACCACGTTTTGGGGCAGCTGAACTTCTTCGCCAAGGTTTACCCGGCGCAAAAAATCTACCCCGGTTTGCACGCCAGCCGCCTCTTCGCCCTCAATGCCCAGCATGCGGCCGCCCTGGGCCCCTATGGCAAGGTAAAAGGCTTCGTAGCCCTGTTTTCTCAGTTCGGGCAGGGTAACCTCTTTGCCCACCTCCACGCCGGTTTTAAATTCCACGCCCATCTCGCGCAGAATATCAATTTCGGCGTTGACCACATCTTTTTCCAGCCGGAAGGCGGGAATGCCAAGGGTAAGCATGCCGCCCAGCTTGGTTTGCTTTTCAAACACGGTAACCTTGTAGCCGTCGACGGCAAGGTAATAGGCACAGGAAAGCCCCGAGGGCCCCGCCCCCACAACGGCAATTTTTTTGCCGTATTCGTGGCGGCGGCGCGGAATATACCGGCGGCCCTGGTGCAGGTCCTGCTCGGCAATGAATTTTTTAATTTCGTCGATGGCAATGGGCTCGTCCACATCGCCCCGGGTACAGGCCGATTCGCACTTGCGGGGGCAAATGCGCCCGCACACCGCGGGGAAGGGGTTGTTCTTTTTGATAAGTTCCAGCGCCTCGGTGTAATTGCCCTGGGAGGCAAGCTTGATATACCCCTGAATGCCGATGTGGGCGGGGCATTCGGTTTTGCAGGGGCTGGTGCCGCTTTCCACCACATTTTTGCGGTTGATGCGGTATTCCGGGTTCCATTTGTCCGCCGTCCATTCGGTGTCGCGCGGGGTTACGGTGGTGGTAATGCTGCTTACCACCGGCTTGCTGGAGCATATTTTTTGCCCCAGCTGCAAGGCGTTGACGGGGCAGTTTTCCACACATTCGCCGCAGGCCACGCACTTGGCGGTGTCTACTGCGGCCACATAGTTGGAGCGCACCATATCCACATTCAAAAACATGCTGGCGGTGCGCAGCGAAAGGCAGGAGCAGCCGCAGCAGTTGCAGATGGCATGGGTTTTGCCCGAGCCGTCGAGGTTGGGTATTTGGTGCATCAGGCCGTTTTCCTCGGCCCTGTGGATAATTTCAAAGGCCTGCTGTTTGGTAATTTCTTTGCCGCGACCGGTGCGAATGTAGTATTCCGCCGCGTGGCCCATTTGAATGCACATGTCCTCCTTCAAATGGCCGCAGCCCTCGCCCATCGATTCGCGCACCGTGCGGCAGGCGCAGTCAGACACCGAAAAAAGCTCGTTGTCGTTGAGGTACTTGGAAACCTCCTCGTAAGAGGCGCGGCGGGATTCGCCGTCGATGGCGCTTTCAATGGGAATAACCCGCATAAGGCCCACCCCCACCGGCAGCATGCCCGCGGTTTTGGCGCCGCGCAGGCGGCCATAGGCCTCGAAGGATTCGGCAATTTGGGGGTATTTGCGCACGTTTTCCAAATTGTTGGCCATCATTTCCATAATGCCCGGCACCCAGGTGTCGTACCAAAATTTGTCTACGCCTTGTTTTTCATTTACAAAGCACACCCCCGCGTCGGCCAGCTCCAGCAGCAGGCGGGTGGTTTCCTCCAGCGGCTTGCCGCACAGGGCGGCCACCTCGGCGGCGCTTTTGGGCACGCGGAAGTCAAGGCAAAGGGCCACTTCGGCCATTTCCTCGGTTACCACCGGCTCTAAAATGCGGTATTCGGGGTCTTGCCCGGTGAAGGCGTTTTTGGCACCGGGCTTTTTGTTGCTTACCTTGTTGGCAAAGGCCAACACCTTTTGTTTTACTGCCATAGCGTTGTTTCCCTCCACTTCAATTCAGGCATTCCATTCCTTTACCGCGCCGCGCAGCCAGCTTACCCATTCCTCTAACCCATCTCCCGTTTTAGCGGAAATGGGAAGCACCACCACGTTGGGGTTAAGCTTTTTGGCGCGCTGTATGCAGGCCTGCATATCAAAATTAAAAAAGGAGGCCGCATCAATTTTGTTGATGAGCAGCACGTCCACAATGCTGAACATAAGGGGGTATTTCAGCGGTTTGTCGTCGCCCTCGGGCACACTCAGAATCATAGCGTTTTTAGAGGCTCCGGTGTCGAACTCCGCCGGGCACACAAGGTTGCCCACATTTTCAAGAATGGCAAGGTCCAGCCCTTCGGTGCCAAGACCCTCAAGGCCCTGGCGGGTCATGGCGGCGTCGAGGTGGCACATGCCCCCGGTGTGCAGCTGGATGACCTTTACCCCGGTGGCCGAAATGGTTTTGGCGTCCACGTCGGAATCGATGTCCGCCTCCATTACGCCAATGCGAAGTTCGCCTTTCAGCGCGTTTACCGTTTTTGTGAGGGTGGTGGTTTTGCCCGCCCCCGGCGAAGACATTAGGTTGAGCAAAAAGGTTTTTTGCTGTTTCAGCTCTGCTCTTAACTCATCGGCCTCTTTGTTGTTGTCTTCAAAAACACTTCTTTTAATTTCCAGCACTTTAAATTCCCGCATTCAAATTCCCCTTCCCGTATTGCAGCGGTTTCTGGTTATACCAGATTTTCGCAGTTTATAAGCTGTTAAAAGTTTATCATTCATATTGTTAAAATGTCAACAAAGTAGCTTATTTTCTCCCTTTTCCCCAATGGATGCTCTTTTATTTTTACAAACTATGCAGTAGAATTAAATTGTGGTATCTGGTTAGACCAATGGCAACGAATGGGAGAAGAAATATGGAATTTGCAAAACTGAGCGCCCCTACCCTGAAAGAGCTTTTATAAATGAGCTGGAGGCCATGATTCTTTCGGGCCGGCTTGCCATTGGCGAAAGGCTGCCCCCCGAGCGGCAGCTGGCCGAAAGCATGCAGGTAAGCCGGGCCGTGGTAAACGGCGGCATTGCCGAGCTTGCCCGAAACGGGTTTTTAACCATTCGGCCCCGGGTTGGCATTTTTGTGGCCGATTACCGCAAAAACGGCAATGTGGAAACCCTTTTGTCGATTATGAAATACAACGGCGGCCACTTGCGCAGCGATGAGGTGCGCTCTATTTTGCAGATAAAGCTGGTGCTGGACAGGCTGGCCGTTCAGCTTTCGGTGCCAAAGCTGGCCCGGCAGGAGCTGGAAACCCTGCAAAAAGCCCTGCAGGAGCTGGCGGCGGCCCAAAGCGTAGAGTTGGCGGCCGCCACCGCTTTTGCCTTTTACCACGAGCTTGCCCTGCTAAGCGGCAACACCCTGCTGCCGCTTATTTACCACTCTTTTAAGGTGCCGGTGCTGAGCCTGTGGGAGCGGTACGGCCGCAAATACGGCCTGCAAACGGTGTACGAGGGTGCGGCCAGGCTGTATGCGGCCATTGAGGCCCGCAATGTGGAGGCGGCGGTGGTGTGTGTGGAGCGCACGGTGGGAGAGGCCATTGAGGGCTCGAAGGGTATTTATACCGATTGAAAACGCCAAGGGCGGCAGCGCCATACATCCATTGCCTATGGCGTTTTTGTGCGGGCAAAGGCCTATGGCAGCGGCCCGCCGCAAAGAACGGGCCGGGGAATTTTTACCGCCATCCCCTGTGCTGTCTTTTTTTGCGTTTCCCCACCTGCCGGTTTTTTGGGGCCTTTGCGGGCGGGGAATTTTACCTTTTACCCTTACCCGCCAATTGCGCCCCTGCATTTGCGCTTTTACCCCTTTGCCGCATATTTCACCCTTGGCAAATGGCCGCCTGCTGTTTGCATATTGCTCTTTATCGCACAAAACTCAATTCCGCCCTTGTCTCTTCTCCCGGCCATGCCGGGGGCTTTAGGCACTGCTTTCCCCCGGCGCGCGGGAATACACAAACAGGCAGTGCCCGCCTTGCGGCGGGCACTGCCTGATTGCATTTTGCTTTAACCCTTATTTTGCCAATGCATGGCCTTGTTTTACTGCAAAAAACTAATCCGCCGTGTTTTCCTGGTCGGTACTCTCCGGCTTAATGGTTTTAATAAGAAAAATAAAGTAGTAATATTTAAACGCAATGACACAAACAATAACGATGCGCCCGTATATATTATTCATAACCACAAAGGCAAACAGCAGCATGAGGCTTGCAAAAGCGCACAGGGAAATTTTTGTTTTAAGGGTCATCGCGCGTTCTTTTACAAAGCTTTCGAGGTGGGCCTTATACAGCCTGGTGTTTAAAAACCAGTTGTTGAAACGGGTTGAGCCTTTGGCAAAGCACATGGCAGCCAACA
>JBKEBR010000511.1:0-15162 GCA_047973285.1 Oscillospiraceae bacterium
AAGTACTGATAAAGATATGGCCATAAGCCTTTTTGGCAAAACCACGCCCTCCATGCGGAATTTGCCGGAAAAGCCAAAAAGCAAGGGCTAAACGCGCGGGCCCGCCTGCCTTGGGCAAAACCGAAAATCGCAAAAGGCATGGCCTTACAAATTGCCCACCTAATAAGAGGGCAAATAGAGCCCTGCCGTTTTATAACAGGGCGAAGCACATTTTTTATGCGGCGCGGACAGCTTAGCCGCCCAAAAGGCAGCTGCGGCAAATACTTTTTCGCCCGGCAATTTCTTTGGCAGGCTTTCGCATTTTGCTGAAAGCCTGCCAAAGGCCCATTTGAAACGAGGCCCCGGCCCAAAGCCCTTGAGGGGGCCACAGCTTCGCTTTCTATAAAAAAACAGGGTGCCCGAAAGCACCCTGTTTGCCTGCGTTTTAAAAAAGAGCGAACCAATCAATTACGCTTTGCCAATGCTGCCAAAAATTTCCAGCTTTTCGCGCACGGTTGTTTTAATTGCTTCGGTGCCGGGGCCAAGCAGCTTGCGGGGGTCAAAGCCCTTGCCCTCTCTGTCTTTGCCGGCCTCAATGTACTTGCGGGTGGCCGCGGCAAAGGTAAGCTGGCATTCGGTGTTCACGTTTATTTTGGAAACCCCAAGGCTGATGGCCTTTTTAATCATGTCCTCGGGAATGCCGGTGCCGCCGTGCAGCACCAACGGAATGCCGCCGGTAATATCGTGAATTTTCTCAAGGGCGCCAAAGTCCAGCCCTTTCCAGTTTGGCGGGTATACGCCGTGAATGTTGCCAATGCCGGCGGCCAAAAAGTCTATGCCAAGGTCTGCAATGCGTTTGCATTCGTTGGGGTCGGCAATTTCACCGGCGCCCACCACCCCGTCTTCTTCGCCGCCAATCGAGCCAACCTCGGCCTCAATAGACATGCCCGCCTCGTGGGCGCGGCGCACCAGCTCGGCGGTTTTGGTTACGTTCTCCTCAATATCAAGGTGGCTGCCGTCAAACATAATAGAGGTAAAGCCGGCCTCAATGCATTTGATGGAGCCGTCGTAAGAGCCATGGTCCAGGTGCAGGGCAATGGGCACGGTAATGCCAAGGCTTTTGTCCATGGCGCGCACCATGGCGGAAACCGTCTCAAAGCCGGTCATGTACTTGCCGGCCCCTTCGGAAACGCCAAGAATAACCGGGCTTTTCAGTTCTTCAACGGTAAGCAGAACCGCCTTGGTCCACTCCAGGTTGTTAATGTTGATTTGGGCCACCGCGTAATGGCCGTCTCTGGCCTCTTTGAGCATTTCGGTTGCACGTACTAACATCGGTCATACCTCCTATTTTTGGGCGGCACAGCCTTTTGGGCAAAGGGCGCGCCGCATGCAGGTTCTATACAACAGTATACACCGCCTTTGCGGTGAAAGCAATTCAAAAAGGCTTGTATAAGCCGCTTTTTAAACGCGCGCGGGTTGCCGCCTCAGTGCAGGTTTTGCCGCGCCCAGCAAAAAATAAACTGCTGCGCAATTCCCTCGTGGCCGCGGGCGGCGGCGGGCATGCTCTTGGGGAAAAGCTGGGCCATGGCGCGTTTCATCCAAACGTCCATGGGCACCACCTCATTGCGCCCAAGGGAGTACAGCAATACACAGTCGGCCACCTTGGTGCCCACCCCCAAAATGGTGGCCAGCAGCGCCCGGGCTTCGGCGGTGGGCAGCGCCTCCAGCTTTTGACGGGTTACAAGGCCCCCGGCCACCTTTTGGGCGGCGTCAACAATATACTTTGCCCGAAACCCCGCCCGCAGGGGTGCAAGGTCCTCCACGGTAAGCGCCGCCAAAACCCCGGGGGTGGGAAAGGCGTACAGGCCCCCGGCAAGCGGCTTGCCAAACAGGCGGCACAGCCGCTGCACAATGCCGGTAATGCGGGGAATGTGGTTGTTCTGGCTGATAATAAAGCAGACAAGGGTTTCAAAAAAAGGCTGGTGCAAAACCCGTATACCCGGTGCGGCCGCCACACAGGCGGCAAGCTTTTTGCTTTTGGCAAAGCGGGCAAGCAAGGCGGGGTAGTTGGTTTCCAGCGCAAAGTAGTGGTGCCAAAAGGCAAGGTCGCCCTCACCCGGCGGGGCTGCGCCAAGGGGCAGCAGCAAAAAATTCTCCCCCCGCTCGTACACGGCGGCCGCCCGGCCGCCGGCCACCCCCACAAACCCGCCGTCTTCGCTTTTTTGCCAAACAAAACTTTGCCCGCAAAACAGGGTGGCCTCCAAATTCATACCCGCCGCGGGCAGTAAAACCCCGCCCTTTTCAAAACCTTCCATAACAAGTGGCCCCGCCTTCTGTTGTTTTTAACGGTTTTAAAAGTATACCATACTATTCCATTTGCAAAATCGTCTATTGTAAAAAAGATGTAAAGAAACATAAAAAACAGATAAAAAAAGAAAAATTTATATAAATTTGTCAGTTGCTGTCAAGATTTAAACACACAGTTTTGTTGAAAGGCTTTAACATTCTGTGGAAAAATAGCAGCTGAAATGGTTTTCCACAAAATGGGTTTGCATGGAATAGGGGTTTTTTAACACTTTCAACAGAGTTTTCAACAACGCGGCTCAAAAAGGGGCATTACACGCTGTATAATAAATTTTTTGTGCAAATAAAAAGGCCTGCCCGGCCCTGAAAAAACGGCGGCAGGCGCCGGGTGGCCGGGCAGTGAAAGTTATTTGTGTGGGCGGGTAGAAAACAACAGGTGAATTTGCTATAATACCGTTATATTGGGAGAGTTGTGCCCCGTGTGCAGTATACCGGCTGCGGGTGGAATACGGAAAGAAGGAAATATGCAGGATTCTGTTCAGAATACGCCGGTTTACGGCAAAAACGCCGTGGAAGAACTGTTGAAGAGCGGCGCGGTGGTAGACACCGTGCTGCTGGCCGAATCGATGGATAAAAAGCTGGCGGGGTATTTTGCCGCCCTTGCCAAAAACGCGGGGGCCGTGGTAAAAAACACCCGGGCGGAAAAGCTGGACGCCCTTTGCGAAGGGGGAAAACACCAGGGGGTGGCCGCCTTTGCCGCCCAGGTGGAATATGCCTCTTTGGACGATTTGCTTGCCGCCGCGGCCCGGCAGGGCCGCCCGCCCTTTTTGCTGCTGGCCGACGGCGTGGAAGACCCGCACAACCTTGGCGCGCTGCTGCGCACGGCGCTGCTGTGCGGCGCCCATGGGGCGGTTATTCCAAAGCGCGGCGCCGCGGGCATAACCCCCGTTGTTATGAAGGCCTCGGCCGGTGCAGCCGCCCGCCTGCCGGTGGCGCGGGTTGCCAACATTGGCGAAACGGTGCGCAGGCTGAAGGAGAGCAATGTGTTTGTGTATTGTGCCGACATGCAGGGCCCGCCCGCTCATTCGCAAAACCTTACGGGGGGCATTGCCCTGGTAATGGGCGCGGAGGGCAAGGGCGTTTCGCCCCTTGTGAAAAAACTGTGCGACGGCACCCTTTCGCTGCCCATGGCGCCCGTGGGCACAGGGGTAGACAGCTTTAACGTTTCGGTGGCGGGCGGAATACTGATGTATGAAATTTTCAGGCAGCGCGGCGGGGCGTAATTTTTTGCCGGGCGCATGGGTGTTACAAAATAAAAAACGGATGGAGTTGAATGCTTTGGGAACAAACCGCGACAATGACGCCGTAGACAGCATTTTGGAAGAACTGAAAAACAAAGCGAGGCCGCCCATGCAAAGAGAAGGCGGGGCCGACCTGGATGATATTCTGGCCCAAATTGGCCGAAGCAAGCCCGCCGCTGCGCCCCACACACAGCAGCAGGCCCCCGCGCCGCAGGCAGAGCCCTTGCGCCAGCCCCGCCGCCATTTTGAAGACCCGCCGCCCGAGGAGGGCGCCTACGACCCCAGGGCCTTTGCGGCGGCCAAAGCGCAAAGGCAGGTGCGGCAGGAGGAGCCCACCCGGGTTTCGGCGGCGGTACAGGCGGAAAAGCCCCCCCGCCCCGGCGTGGAGGCGGGCAAAACGGCGATATGGGACATTCATGTGGAAAGCAGCCCTGCCGGGCCCCGGCTGGGAAAGGCCGCGGCGCTGGACAGGGTAGACCCCGACAAGTTCACCGGCGATACCGAGCTGCTGAGCTGGTTTTCGGGCGAGGGCGAAGAGCCGCTGAGCAAAAAAGAACAAAGGCGCCTCGAAAAAGAGAGCAAAAAGCAGGAGGCCGCGGCCCGCAGGCAGCAGCGCGCCCCCAAAAAGCAGCGGGGCTACCAGGAGGGCCAAGAAGACGACATGGCTGAGGATACCGGCCTTTTCCGCGAACAGCAGGAAGAGGCCGAGGCCGCCGCCCCCTTTTTGCAGGAGGACGCCCCTTTTTCCGGCGAAAGCTACGCCTGGGAGCAGGAGACGGCGGTTGCGCCGCCCCTGTGGCCGGCAGGGCCCCAGCCCTCCCAAAATTTTATGGAGGGCCCCGGCAGCTATTTTGCGAATGACGGCGAGGGCTTTTTTGCCAGCCGCCCGGCGCAGCCCCAGCAGGAGGAACCCCCCGCCCGCAAGGAAGAGAGGGCAACCCCCGACGAAACCATTGTGGGCGGCAGCGCCTTCGACACCGCGTGGGAAAGCAGCGACTGGACCCAGGCGGAAAAAATGTTTGATACCCTGCACGACGCAGGCAAACAAGACGCCCCCCACGACACCCAAACCTACGACCTTGAGGAGGACGGCGAAGGCCACTACCCCAAGGTGCCCACGGCGGCCTTTACCCAGGAATTTGGCGAGCAAGACCAGAATGCCGTGGCAAATGGAACGGCCACCTCCAAAAATTTGTATGTGGAGGAAATGGTGGACGATAAGTTCCGCGAATTTTTCCGCGAAACGGTAAGCGTAAACCCGGAGGAAGAAGCGGCCACCAAACGGCAAAAAAGGCTGCGCAAAAAGCGCGGCCAGCTGTTGACGGGCGAGTTTGCCAAGCTGGGCATTCAGGCAGAGGAAGAAAGCCGGCTGCCCGAAGAGGAGGACTACGAGGAATACAACCACCCGCAGGATGCGCCCGCCATAGAAAAAAGCATTTATTCCCTGCAGGCCTTGCTGCTGCGCCGCACCATTATCAATGGTGTTTTGGGTGTTTTGCTGCTGTGGCTGGGCCTTGGCGCCGCCGAAGTTCTGCCCCTGCCGGGCTTTGTAAGCCCTGCGGGCAGCCCGCTGGCGTTTGGGCTTGTGTACCTGGCGCTGGTTTTGTTTATGGTGGTGCTCAACTTTTCGGTGGTGGCCCCCGGGCTGGTGGGCCTTGCGGGGGAAGCCACGGTCGATTCTTCGCCCGCCCTGGCCGCCGTTGGCGCCCTGCTGCAGGCAGTGGTAATTCTGGTGCAGCTCATGGCCGACGGCACGGTGGCGGTTACCCTGTTCGGCGGCATTGCGGCTTTTCTGCTGGCGCTCAACGCCCTTGGCAAACAAATTCGCGCCCGCTCTATTTTAGACAACTTCCAAATGACCAGCGCAGGCATCGACCATTCGGCCGCGTATGTGCTTGGCAGCGAGGAAGACCTTGCCCACAACATCACCCGTGGCCTGGAAGAGGGGCAGCCTGCCCTTTTGGTAAGCCGCCCCACCGCCCTGGTAAAGGGCTTTATGCGGCAAAGCTTTTCGCCCCGCAAAAGCGACGGCATTGGCCGCATACTGGGGTGGGTTTTGTTCGGTAGCGCCCTGCTGGCGGCGGTGGTTACCTATTGGCAAACCAGGCAGCTGGTGGCGGCGGTTTCGGCCTTTGCCGCCCTTTTGTGCCTTGGGGCGCCGCTAACCTCCAGCATTGTGTCGGGCCTGCCTTCCCTGCTTTTGCAGCGCAGCGCTTCCCGGGTGGGGGCGGTGGTGCCGGGCTGGTCGGCGGTAGAGGAGCTGGGCGAGGTGAACGTGGTAATGGCGGGTGCCCGCGACCTGTTTCCCCCAACCGCCATCAGCCTGCATGGCCTGCGGGCCTACCAGATGCAAAACATCAACAACGCCATTCTGTACGCGGCCAGCATTGTGGTAGAGGGCTGCGACACCCTGCGGGATATTTTCATGGCGCTTATCAACAGCAAGCCGGACTCGCTTTATAAGGTGGAAAGCCTTACCGTTGAGCCGGGCCGCGGCTTTACCGCCTGGGTCGATTCCCAGCGGGTGGTGCTGGGCACACGGGAGATGCTGCAAAAACACGACATAGACCCCCCCGCCATTGAAGAGGAGATGAAGTACGCCAACGGCATCGACAAAAAGCCGCTGTACCTGGCGGTTTCCGGTACTTTGTACGGCATGTTCGTCATCGGCTACGCCCCCGACGAAATGGTGCAGGAAACGCTGGACGGCCTTGTAAAAAGCGGGGTGTCCCTGCTGGTTACCAGCAATGATATGAACATAACCAGCGAGCTGGTGGAGGAAATTTACCAGCTGCCCCAGGGCCTTGTAAAGGTGCTGGGCGCAAAAGAGCTGGAAATGCTGGAGCCGCTTACCAACTACCTTGATGAAAGCGAAGGGGTTATGTCCCACATCGGCAGCTTTGCCAGCTTTATCGGCGGCATGCGGGCGGCGGCGGGCTGCGCCGCCGCCGAGGGCATGGGCAGCACCCTGCAAATTGTTTCGGTGGTGTTTGCCTGCCTTTTGGGCCTTGTTCTGGCATTTTTTGGCGGGCTTGCGGGCATATCGGTTTTCCCGGTTATTTTGTTCCAGCTGGCCTGGTCGCTGGTGGCGGTGGCCATTCCCTTTGGCCGCCGGGGGTAGAGGCCATCATAAAAGGGTAACAGTATTTTAAGTGTAAAAGTATAAAAGTAAGTGTAAAAGCCGCGCCAATTCCTGCGGGAGGGGCGCGGCTTTTTTTGTAGCTTCGGCGCAATAAACCACCGGCTCTGCCGTTGAAAAGCAAAGCGCTTTGGCATACAGCTTTAAGCGGAGCGAACCGGCACACAAGTTGTCGGCTCGAAGCGCCAAGCCGGGGCAAATCACTGCGTTAGCAGTTGCAGGGCAGGGAATGCAAGCGGCAAAAGGCTCGGTGCGCCTTGGGCCGCTGCCGCCAATATGCTCTTTTAGGGCTGGCGCAAACCACCAATTCAACAGGTGGTTTTGCTTGTTTTATGGTTGGCAGCACACAAGCCGCCCCCGCCGCCGCAGGGCCAAATTTCTTTTTCTTTTCGGGGCGGGCGTGCACCGGCAAAGGGCGGCCCCGGGCCGCCCTTTGCACCGCTTCCGTCGTTTTATACAAATAATAAGGGCTGTTTTTTAGGTCGTATTAGGCAAAATTTTAAGTTTTTCTTGGACAATATTGGTGAAATGTGATAATATCAAAAGTACAAACCATGCCCGGTACGCAAAAGCGGGCCCCGGCCAAACGGGGGGCTTTTGTGGAAAACGCGGGCGAAAAGGGGACATGTGTGTTATGAGCTTTTCACCAGATAAAATTAGAAATGTTATGATTGCCGGGCACAATGGCTCTGGCAAAACCACCCTGGCGGAGGCGCTGCTGTTTTACAGCAAGGCAACCGAACGCCTGGGCCGCACGGAAGAGGGAAATACCGTTATGGATTTCGACCCGGAAGAGGTGAAGCGCCGCGCATCCCTGTCTTCTTCGGTAGCCCCCATTGAATATGAGGGCGTAAAAATTAACCTGATAGATGTTCCCGGCCTGTTCGATTTTGAACTTGGCATGTACGAGGGTATTATGGCGGCCGAAAGCGTTTTGGTTACGGTTTCGGCCCGTTCCGGCCTTACGGTGGGGGCCCAAAAAGCCTACCGCATGGCGGAAAAATTTGGCAAGGCCCGGCTGTTTTATGTGGCAAAGCTGGATGCGGAGCACGCCGATTTTTACAAGGTGTTCGAACAGCTGAAAAGCGAATTCGGCCCGTCGGTATGCCCCGTTGTGGTGCCTTATATGGACGGCAAAAGCGTTGTGTATGTAAACCTTATCGAGGGCAAGGCCTTTACCTATATGGGGGGCAGCGCCACCGAAATTCCCATGCCCGACATGGGCCACCGCCTGGAGGGGCTGATGGCGGCCATGCACGAGGCCGTGGCCGAAACCGACGAAGCGTTGATGGAAAAATTCTTTGAAGGGGAGCCCTTTACCCAGGAAGAGCTTACCGAAGGTGTGCGCCTTGGTGTAAAAACAGGCGCCATTACCCCGGTTTTCTGCGGTGTTTCCACCACCATGGAGGGCACCGATATGCTGCTGCGCTACATGAAAAAGCTGCTGCCCAGCGCCCAGCGCGGCGGCGCCGTACTGGCCCAAACCGACGCGGGCGAAACAGCCCTGGAATGCACCCAGGAGGGGCCCTTGGCCGCCTATGTGTTTAAAACCGTGGCCGACCCCTTTGTGGGCAAGCTTTCGTACCTCAAGGTGGTGCGGGGCGTTTTAAAAAGCGACACCCCCGTGGTAAACAGCCGTACCGGCGAGGCCGAAAAATTGGGCAAGCTGCTGTTTATGAAGGGCAAAAAGCAAATGGACGCCGCCGAAATTTCGGCGGGGGATATTGGCGCCATTACCAAGCTTACCGGCACCAAAACCGGCGATACCCTGTGCGCCCCCGGCAGTGTGGTGCGCATTCAGGGGGCGGCCTTCCCCCGGCCCACCTACAGCATGGCCATTAAAGTAAGGCAAAAGGGCGACGAAAGCAAAATTTCCGGCGCGCTGCAGCGCCTGGTGGAGGAAGACGGCACCCTCTCTTACCGGGTCGATTCCGAACCGGTGCAGCAGGTAATCAGCGGCCTGGGCGAGCAGCACCTCGACGCCGTGGTGGCCAAGCTGAAAAGCAAGTTCGGCGTTGAAATAGAGCTTGCCGAGCCCCGCATTGCCTACCGCGAGGCCATTCGCAAAAAGGTAAAGGCGCAGGGGCGGCACAAAAAACAAACCGGCGGCCATGGCCAGTTTGGCGATGTGGTAATTGAATTTGAACCCGTTGAGTCGGACGAGCTGGTGTTTGAGGAAAAGGTGTTCGGCGGTAGCGTGCCCAAAAACTTCTTCCCCGCGGTGGAAAAAGGCCTGCGGGAAGCGGTGGAGCGCGGCGTGCTGGCCGGCTACCCGGTGGTGGGGGTAAAAGCCACCCTGCTGGACGGCAGCTACCACCCGGTAGATTCCTCTGAAATGGCCTTTAAAATGGCGGCGAAAATTGCCTACAAAACAGCCCTTCCCACCGCTTCCCCCGTACTGCTGGAGCCCATTGGAACGCTGAAGGCCTATGTGCCCGATTCCAATACCGGCGACATTATGGGCGAGGTTACCAAGCGCCGCGGGCGGGTGATTGGCATGCACCCCGCCGAAGACGGCCTGCAATGCGTGGAGGCGGAGGTGCCGGTGAGCGAAATGCACGACTTTACCACCTACATGCGCCAGTTAACCCAGGGGCGCGGCCTGTTCTCCTTTGCGTTTGTTCGTTACGAGCCCTTGCCCGCCAACCTTGAAGGCAAGGTGGTGGAGGACGCCAAAAACTTCTTTGCCGACAGAGGCGAAGAGGAATAACGGTTTGGTGCCAAACCGGTTCTTGTTAAAAAAAACAAAAGATATTGACAACGGTAGCCTTGTATACTATAATATCACATAATTCAGATGAAAAAGCGGCATTTCGCCGCTTTTTCATCTTGTTTATTGGCGGGGTTTGGGGTTTTTCCGCCGGGCGCCCTTACACACCGGCAGGCTTTTTGGCGGGCGGGGCCGGCAAAACCCAAAACACCGGGGAAAGTTTATTTTTTGCGCAGGTGCGCTATGTATGCAACCGCCTTTTCATGCAGGGCGGCTTTTTACGCGTGGGGCGGCAATGGCACCCCGCGGCGCACACCACCAAGCCTGAATAAAAGGAGAACGAAAACCATGATAAAAAAAGAATTTGTGGTAACCTATGCGGGGTTAACCAAATTAGAGGCAGAGCTGGACGAGCTGAAAACCGTGCGCCGCAAAGACGTGGCCGAAAAAATTAAGGTGGCCCGCGGCTATGGAGATTTGAGCGAAAACAGCGAGTACGACGAGGCGAAGAACGAGCAGGGAATGGTGGAAAGCCGCATTGCCGAGCTGGAGGCCATGCTCAAAAACATACGGGTTATTGACGAGGACGAGCTTAGCACCGAGCACGTCATGGTGGGCAGTCGCGTAACCATTTGCGACGAGGACGGCGACGAGGATTCTTACGACATTGTGGGCTCCACCGAGGCAAATGCGTCGCAGGGCAAAATAAGCGATGAATCGCCCATTGGCGGCGCCCTTATGGGGCACGGCGCAGGCGACGAGGTGGAAGTGCACCTGCCCTCGGGTGCCGTAATCCGCTATAAAATTGTTCAAATTTCCAAGTCGGAAATTTGAGGCAAAGCTTGCCGGCAGCGTGCGCTCTCCCGCATAGGGGGGCGCACGCTTTTCTGTATGTGCAAAGGCGCTTTCCCGGCGTGCCGCAACGGTGGGGTTTTTCTTTGCGGCGTTGCTTTTTTATGGTATAATAACTGCGTTGTTATAGCCTTTTGCGCAGCCGCGGCCCGGCCGGGGGCAAACGGGGTTTGCCGGCGGGCGGCGGGCGCAAATTTTACAGCGTTATCATTTTCATGAAGTTCATATAAAGGTGGCACAGGAGGAACCAATGGAGCAGAAAGAGATGGAAAGCAAGCTGGAGGAATTGAAGGATAAGGCAAAGCAGGTGGCGGGCGAGGTAAAAGAGGCCCTTGCAGAGGCGGGCGAAGAAATTGCCGAAGAGGCCTACGGCGAGCTGGTGGCCATTCGCCGCGAAAAACTGGCCGATTTTCAGGCGGCCGGCAAAGACCCCTTTGTCATTACCAGCTTTCCGCAAAACGCCTATGCGGCAGATATGAAAGCCAATTTTACAGACCCGCCCGAAGGGGAGCACGGCAATGGCCAAATTGTGTGCCTGGCGGGCCGTATGATGAGCAAACGGGTAATGGGCAAAGCCAGCTTTGCCGATTTGCGCGACACCACCGGCAACATTCAAATGTACATCCGCCGCGACGCGGTGGGGGAAGAGCCCTATGCCGATTTCAAAAAATTTGACATTGGCGACATTGTGGGGGTAAAGGGCGAAATTTTCCGCACCAAAATGGGGGAAATTTCCATTAAAGCCGAGGCAATTACCCTTCTTGCCAAAAACCTGCTGCCCCTGCCGGAAAAATGGCACGGCTTAAAAGACCAGGAAATGCGGTACCGCCAGCGGTACCTTGATTTGATTGTGAACCCCAACGTGAAAAAGACCTTCCGCATGCGCAGCCAAATCATCAGCGAAATGCGCCGGTATTTCGATGGCCAGGGTTTTATGGAGGTGGAAACCCCGGTGCTGAACACCGAGGCAGGCGGCGCCGCCGCCCGCCCCTTTATTACCCACCACAACGCGTTGAATATTGACATGTACCTGCGCATTGCGCTGGAGCTGCACTTGAAACGGCTTATTGTGGGCGGCTTCGACAGGGTATATGAAATTGGGCGCGTTTTCCGCAACGAAGGCATGGACGCCACCCACAACCCGGAATACACCTTACTGGAGCTCTACCAGGCCTATACCGATTACGAGGGCATGATGAACCTTTGCGAAGGCATGATGCGCAGCGTGGCCCGCAAGGTGCTGGGCGGCGAGGCCGTGGTGGAGTTTGGCGGCGAAACCATCAACCTTGAAAAGCCCTTTACCCGCATTTCCATGGTAGAGGCGGTAAAGCAGTACGCCGGGGTGGATTTTAACGAGGTGGCCGATACCGCCGCCGCCAAAAAGCTGGCGGGCGAGCACCACATTGCCTGCGAAGAACGCCACGCCAAAGGGGACATTCTCAACCTGTTTTTTGAGGAATACTGCGAAAAAAACCTTCGGCAGCCCACCTTCCTCACCGGGCACCCGGTGGAAATTTCTCCCCTCGCCAAAAAAGACCCCGAAAACCCGGGCTACACCCTGCGCTTCGAATTGTTTATCGCCGGCAAGGAATATGCCAACGCCTTCAGCGAATTGAACGACCCCATCGACCAGCGCACCCGGTTTGAATACCAGGAGTTCCTGAAACAGCACGGCGACGATGAGGCCAGCGGCGTGGATGAAGATTTCCTCAACGCCTTGGAATACGGCATGCCCCCCACCGGCGGCATTGGCATTGGGGTAGACAGGTTTGTGATGCTGCTCACCGGCGAAACCTCCATTCGCGATGTGCTGCTGTTCCCCACCATGCGGCCCCTTGGCCCCCAGGGCAAAGAGCAGCAGCCCGATACAAAGGCGTAAAGCCAAGGTCAGGAGAAATTTAATGAAAATTATGGCGGTAGACTACGGCGACGCCCGCACCGGCCTTGCCGTATGCGACAGAACCGAAACACTGGCAAGCCCCGTGGGCATTATTCAGGAAAAAAGCATGGCCAAAGCGGCGGAAAAAATTGTATATGCCACCCGCGAATTTGAGGCGGGGCTGCTGGTTATTGGCCTGCCCCTGAACATGGACGGCACCGAAGGGCCCCGCGCCCAGAAAAGCCGTAAGCTGGGCGCCCTTTTGGAAAAAATTATCAGCATTCCCATTGAATATTGGGACGAACGCAGCACCACAAAAAGCGCCGAGGGCCTGCTTTCGGAAACCGGCACCTATGGCAAAAAACGCAAAGAAGTGCTGGACGCCGTTGCGGCCACCATTATTTTGGAAAGCTACCTTGCTTTCCGAAACAACCGCAAGGACGGCGCAGGGTAAGCAGCCGTGCCAAAACGGCAGGGCAAAACAGCCACAAGGCGGCAGGGGGGCATTGGGTGAAAAAGCTGGTGTTTAAAAAGGTTTTGGTAACGCTGTTTTGTGTGGTGGCGGGCATAGCGCTGCCGCTGGCCCTGCTGGAAAGCCCCACCCTGCTGGCTGCCTTTTTGCCCATGCAGCTTCCCGTTTTGCTGTGCGGCCTGGCAAACGGCTGGCCGTGGGGGCTTGCCTGCGGGCTTGCGGTTCCCTTTGCCTCGCATTTTTTGTTGCAGCTGCCCGGTGCGCAGCAGCTGCCCGGCGTTATGCTTCAGCTGGCGGTGCTTGGCTTTGCGGCGGGCATGCTGTACCGCTATGTGCGGGTGCGCCTGTGGGTTGCCCTGCTGTTTTCGGTGCTGCTGGGGTGGCTCTCTTATGGCGGCTTGAAGCTGCTGCTCTTTTTCACCGAAAAAGCCGCCTATTCCCTTTCCGCCTTTTTCAGCGAAGTGTTTGTGGGCCTGCCGGGCATTGTTGCGCAGTTTATTCTTTTGCCCCTGCTGGTTTTGCTGTTTCAAAAGCTGCACCTCAGTGAAAAGCCCGCCCGGTTAAAAAGCTGAAAAACCCGCCGCCTGCGGAAATACCCTTCAAAAACATGCCGCACAGCGCTTTTGCCCGGCATGTTTTTTGGAATACGGGCCTTTTGGCAGGCGCTGGCAAAAACGGCTTTAAAAAAGCCTGCCTTTATAGCGTATAAAATATTTCCCCCGCAATTGAAAACAAATGCCCGCCGGTTTCGTTTATTATAACGAAGGCGTTTGCGGGCAGGCATTTTGCCCCGCAATGCCCGCCGGGCAGTTTACAGCCCCGCAGTTACAGGCCTTTTTTCGCGGCTTTCCGTACAAAAATAAAATATGTATACGGCGCCGGCTTTGCCGACGCGCTGTATTCCGTGAACAAACGGGGTCGAAATAATGACATACAAAATTTTTACCGTTCTGCTTAATTTTCTGTTTATTGCCAGCAGCCTGTTTACGCTTTACGGGGCGTATTTTTTCATTATTGCCATTTTTGGTTTTAAAAAGCCGCCTCAAATTCCAAACACAAAGCCAAAAACCAGGTTTGCCATTGCCGTGGCCGCCCGCAACGAAGAGGTGGTAATTTGCGATTTGATTCAAAGCCTGCAGGCGCAGAATTACCCGGCAGAGCTGTACGATATTTATATTGCCCCCAACAACTGCACCGACAATACCCGTCAGGCAGCGCTGGATTATGGCGCAAAAATATTCGACCCGGTGGGCCCCATTCATATAAAAGGGGAGGTGCTCACCCAAATAACCGGCTTTTTTCTGAGCGAAAACCGCTACGACGCCCTCTGCGTGTTCGATGCCGACAACCTTGTGCACCCCGATTTTTTGCAGAGAATGAACGATGCCTACCAGCGGGGCGTGCGGGCGGCCCAGGGGTGCCGCACCGCCAAAAACCCGGTTGACTCGGCCATGACCATCTGCTACTCCATCTACTACTGGGTGGTGAACCGGCTGTACAACGGCGGGCGCGAAGCGCTGGGGCTTTCCAGCCTCATTGTGGGCAGCGGGTATATGGTTTCAATGGATTTGCTGCGCCGGCTTGGCGGCTGGCACACCTCCACCCTCACCGAAGACTACGAGTTCAGCGCCCAATGTGTGCTGCACGGCGAAAAAATTCACTATGTGGCCGACGCCATTGTGTACGATGAGCTGCCCCTTACCTTTGGCCAAAGCTGGAAACAGCGCCGCCGCTGGAGCACCGGCTTTGTGCAGGGAATGGAAATTTACATGCACCACCTTTTCCGTTATGCGGTGCAAAAAAGCAGCCCCGTCGCTTTCGACTTGGCCCTTGCCTACATTGCCCCCCTCATTCAGCTTATTTCGCTGGTGCTGGGTGTCGCCTCGTTTTTGCTCAGCGCCTATGGCGTGCTGGAACTTAACCTTATGCCGGTAACCCAGGCGGCCCTTTGGCTGCTGGCCGGTGCGCTGCTGCTGTTTTTGGGCTGCACCATTTTTGCCGCGGTTATTATGCGCCTTCATCACAAGCAGAAGCCCGCCACCATGGCAAAGGGTGTGGTGCTGTTCGCGGTGTTTTTAATCAGCTTTGTTCCCATTGGCCTGCTAAGCCTGTTCAACAAAAAAATTAAATGGGAAGAAATAAAGCATACCCGCTCGGCAAACCTGAAAGAAATGGAATAAAAAAGCGCCGGAACTTTCCGGCGCCTTTTTTATGTGCTGGGATTAAAAGCCCAGTTCTTCGTTTACAAGCACTACATTTATGCGGTTTTCTATGCGCTGCTGCTGCAGCACCAGCTCGGTTGTAGTCTCGCACGCAAAATGAGAAAAAGTCGCACGCAAAATGAGAAATCGACACAGTTAAAGGCCGTTTAAACAAGCCTTTCTTGTGTCGATTTTTGTATATTCTTGCAGAAGCAGTTCATGTATGGTCATTCATGCAGAACTGCTTTTTTCGGCGCTTGTGTTCTTCTACAATCAGATCTTCCCCAGTTCTTTTTGTCTCATTTTCCTGCAGTTCAAGCAGTTC